>SLQH01000484.1 GCA_007131555.1 Planctomycetota bacterium
GTGGCCAAAGGCCTGCATGCCGCCCATGGCCTGGACCTGGTGCATCGCGACATCAAACCCAAGAACATCTTCCTGGCCGACGACTGCACCGCCCGCCTCGGCGACTTCGGGCTGGCCCGCTCGACCCTGCAGGGCCGCTCGGTACTGACCATGACCGGCATGACGGTCGGCACTCCGGCCTATATGGCCCCAGAGCAGGTCCGAGGCGATCCCGACATCGACATCCGCGCCGATATCTATGCCTTGGGCATCGTCCTCTTTGAGTGCCTGACCGGGCAGCCGCCGTTCGACGGCAAGCCGATGGACCTGCTCCATCATCACCTGCACAGCCCGGTCCCCGATATCCGCAGCCTGGTGCCGGGCCTGAGCAAGCGCACCTGGCGGATCATCGGCGCCTGTCTGGCCAAGGACCCGGCCCGGCGCTTCCCCACCCCAGGCCATCTCGTCCACAGTCTCGACAAGACCCTGCGCCGCCTCGGCACCAAGGATCTCGACCAGACCCTCAATCCGGCGATGGTTGCCGCCGCCCGTCCCAAGGCCACCCTCGACAACACCCAGGTCCAGCAGACCAGCGACACCGGGCCCATCGGCGGCGCGGCAACCCCGATCGCCGGGCCAGTGGCAGCACCGGTGGCCAGCCCGGTCGCTCCAGCGGCCAAGGCCGTCCACTGTGACCCCACCACCTCGACCCTGGTCCAGTCCAGCGACCGCCACGAAGCCGGCGGCCACCCTGGCGACTGGCTGGTGTTGCAAGGCCACGGCACGCTCCAAGGACACATCATCCACCTGTTCGCCAAACCTCGGCTGGTGCTGGGCAAGCTGCGCAGCCCCCCCGTCGACCTGTGCTTGCGCGCCTATCCGATTGATGTCCACGCCGACGCCTGTCGGCGCATCAGCCGCCAGCATCTGGCCCTGCTCCATGACCGCTCGGCAGGGCGCTGGCTGGTCGAAGACCTCGGCAGCGCCAACGGCAGCATCCTGGCTGGTCGCGCCCTGCCGCGTCAACAGGCGATGCCGCTCTTGGGCCCGGCCCGCCTGGAAATCCCCAACGCCATCGCCGTGGAACTGCGCCCCGGACCCGGCGCCCTGACCATCACCCGTCCCGACAACCGCCCCCAGATGGCCTACATCATGGTCGCCGAAGCCTGCATCATCGGGGCCGGGTCGGCCGACCTGAGCCTGCCCGGAACAGCGGCCCTGACCATCGGCCGACGCCAGGGCCGCTGGCAATGGCGCAGCGCCCCCAACCAGCCCTGGCGAGCCCTGGAGATCGACCAGGATCTGGCCGATACCGGCCTGTCACTGACCGCCCGAGCCGGGGACTACGCCCATTTTTCGTGATCAGAATCCGGCGGGCATTCCAGATGATTCCTCACGCCCGCTTCGCTCAAGAGCGCAGAGATCGCCAAGCCCAGTCGGTGCGGGCCGCACCCAGGGATGCAGGTCCAACAGGGTAGGTGATCCGCTCGATCGATGAAGAGGTCTCTCACAGAGACACAGAGACACAGAGAAGCATGAAAGGCTAGAGGCGCTGAAAGCCAGGAATCTGCCTTGCTAGTTCTTCCGCCGCCCGCAGGGCCTCTGCGTACTCTGCGATCTCTGCGTGAGACCATTCCGGAAGACCTCCCGCCTCCTGTCCCCCGCTTCATGCCGAAGCCTGGAAATCCTTCATCAGCGCCACCAACTTCTCGACGCCGGCCATGGGCATGGCGTTGTAGATGCTGGCCCGGATGCCGCCGACGCTGCGGTAGCCCTTGAGGGCCACCAGGCCCTCGGCAGCGGCCCGCTTGAGGAAGGCCGTGGTCAGATCCTCATTGGGCAGGACGTAGGTGACGTTCATCCGGCTGCGATTGGGATGATCGGTGACGGTGCCGGTATAGAAGCCGCCAGAGCCGTCGATGGCCTCGTAGAGCAGGGCCGCCTTGGCCTCGTTGACCTGTTCAACGGCGGCGATGCCGCCCTGGGCCTCCAGCCAGCGGAAGGTCTCCAGCAGGACGTAGATGCCGAAGGTCGGCGGGGTGTTGAGGCAGGACTCGTTATCGGCATGGGCCTTGTAGCGGAAGATCGGCGACAGCGTGTCCGGCGCCTTGTCGAGCAGATCGCGGCGGATGATCACCAGGACCACGCCTGACGGGCCGAGGTTCTTCTGGGCTCCGGCATAGATGACCCCGAAGCGATTGACGTCGATGACCCGGCCCATGATCTCCGAAGACATGTCGGCCACCAGGCAGGGATGATCGGGAAAGGCGCTGAAGCGGGTACCAAAGATGGTGTTGTTGGAGCAGATGTGCAGATAGTCGGCCTGGGGATCGACCGTGTAGCCGCTGGGCAGGACGCTGAACTGCTGATCCTGGCTATCGGCGATGACCTCGGTCGAACCATGAGCCTTGGCGGCGGCCGCCGCCTTCTTGGCCCATTGCCCCGAAACGATGTACTGGGCCCGGTTCTGAAGCAGGTTCATCGGCACCAGATCGAACTGCTGGGTGGCGCCGCCCTGAAGGAACAGCACCGCATAGTCATCGCTGATGCCCATCAGCTGCCGGCAGCGCTGCTCGGTCTCAGCCAGGACCTCCTTGAATTCGGCACCACGATGTGAGACCTCGGCAATACCGACCCCTTTGCCCTTGTAATCAACCAGGGCTGCGGCGGATGCCTCAAGCACTGGCAGGGGAAGCGTGGCGGGACCGGCGCTGAAGTTGAAGACTCGTTGGCTCATGGACGGACTCCTGCAAGGCTTGAGGTGGATCGCGGTAAGGCGTGGCTGATGTACCAGCGCCAAGCCCCCATGCTAAGCGAGCGCCAAGCACACCAAACACAGCCCGCTTGGCCATCGCGTTTACAGCATGGTTCAGCTATGTGATATGCATATGTGTCATGTTGAAAAAACCTCCATGACCTATCCTGCGGCGTGAGCTATAGTCAGCGATTGCAGAATACCACGATGGGCGCGTCCCCAGCCTGGACGCGCGAACCCCTTCTCGCCTTGGACGCACCATGTTCCGTTCCCTCATCATTGGCGTGCTGTTGGCCTCCTGGGCACCCACGCTAGCCGTGGAATGGCGCGAAGACCCCTCCCAGGCCGCTCGTGAAGCTCGCGCCCTGCACAGCGCCGCCCAGGCAGCGCGCGACATCTGGACCTGCCTGATGATCGAAGGCTGGTTCTACGAACATCCCGAACTGCGCCCGATCCAGCCCCTGCTCGGTCGGGGCGCCGTCCTGGGAAATCCCTGGCTGGCCTTTCCGGAAAACCTGCACAGTCATTGGCTGCGTCAGAGAGGCGTCGGAGCCATCGCTGGACGCCTGTTCTTCCTCATCGATGATCAAGGACGCCCCCTGCGGATGCCCCTGCATCTGCCCTTCTCTCCGCAACGCAGCGGCCTGAGCCATGACGGCAGCCATGTCGGCATTGCCCGGCTGCGGGTCAACAGCGGCGTGCCCCAGGTGCAGATAGCCATCTTCGCTGAACCCGGACCCGGAACCCAGGCCCACCAGGCCGCTCGGCCAGCCATGGAAGCCAGCGTTGGCCTCACCCCTCTGCTGATGGACCAGCGCTCCTGGCTTGACAGCTCCCTGCGGGTCAGTGCCGACGGCAGCGGCGCCGCCATCGCCACCAACTACAGCCTTCAGAGCCGCAACGAGGTCCACCTGATCGCTGAAGGACGCCGCATCGAGGCCCTGGCCAACTGCCGCAATCCCCAGATCGTCGGCCCTGGTGCCCGCTGGGTCATCTGTGAAGACATGCTCGCCTCGCAGACCAGCCTGATTCGCGTCGGACAACGACGGCGCCTAACAGTAGACAGCCATGCCGGCGGACCGGGCATCGCCGTCGTACGCCATGACGGCCAGTTGCATATGGTCGCCACAGACGGCCAAGCCAACCCCTGGCAACCCCGAGACCTGACCATTGGCCGCAACCCGGACGCCTGGAACCATGGCCCCTGGCTGGTGGTCGGCAGTGGTCATGATGCCCAACGCGAACCGATCCATGACATGTTCGGCAATCCGGTCACCCCCGCTGGCCCGGCCCCCTATCGCCTGGCGATCTACCGCTGGCAGGACCTCCTGGGCGATGCCAACGCCGCCCCTGTGCTGACCGTGACCAGTCCCTACATCAACGCCGACAATCATTACAACGGCCTGCTCCAAGCTGTCGGCGACAGCGTCCAACTCATTGACCTCAATGGTAAAGAACCCGTCACCCGCGAATTGATCAGCTTCGACCGACAGATCACCAGCGTTCGAGCCAATCACCATCACTATGTGGCCTCGCTTGACGATGATCAGGTGGCGATCTTCAGCCCTGATGCCACGCAACTGTGGCGCGGACCGGCCCAACAAGCCTGGGTGCAATCACGACGTCACGTGCTGATCGATCGTCATGGCGAACTGCTGGCCGTGACCCTTGATGCCGATCCGGAAGCCCGACGCGAGGTCACCATCACCCCCGCCCCATCCCATCCCGTCCATATTGATGGCCGCTCACGCTTCATCAGCAGCGGTCACCTACATCGAGAAGACTACCAACTCCACGACCCCGACACCGGCCGGCTCATTGAGGACGAACAACGCCACCAGCGCTTGGCCAGCCTTGGCTGGTATTGGCGGGAGAACGACTCCCGCGGCGCGTTCTATCGGCAACATGGGCGCCTGATCCCCAAAGCCCGCGGCACCGACAACAGACCCGCGCCCGATCACTGGTGCCCACAGGACGCTTGGCTGTTGCGCAATCGCCTGATGGTCCTCGATCATGATGGCTGGGTCTACGTTGGCGATTCCAGTGGCAGCTCATTTCACACGCAAGCCATCATGGCTGGCGATCAGTTCCGCAGCCTGGGCGACCAACGTCTGTGGGTGGCCCACATGAGACATGTGCGCCGGGATGCCGACAACAGGACGCGGCGCTGGGAACTGCGGGCCGCCATTGATCGGCGCGGCGACATCAGCCATGAATGGATCGATGTCTACCATGACACTCATCGTGCCCGCTTTGATCAGGTGGCGGCGCTGCCCGACTTCAACTGGCGACAAAGCCGCGACCGCTTCGTCATCCCACCCCGTTCTGAGATGCGGCGCTGGGATGGCGACGGTCTGGGCTGGACACCATCCCGCTTTCGCGGCCAGGAAGGCACCATGCTGTTGATCACACCCAGCATCATCCTCGCCCCCTCTCGTTCTCACCTCCAAGCCCTCACGGTACGCGATCGATGAACATCCTCCTCGGCATCAGCGGTGGCATCGCCGCCTACAAGACCCCTGAACTGGTGCGGCAGCTGCGCCGCCGGGGCCACGATGTGCGCTGCCTGCTGACCGCCAACGGCGCCCGACTGGTGGCCATTGATGCCCTGGCCACGGTCAGCGGCCATCCGGTGACCACCTCCATGTGGCAGGAGGACGGCACCATCCCGCACATCGATCGTGGGCGCTGGGCCGAGGCCCTGCTGATCGCCCCGGCCACCGCCGACATCATCGCCAAGTGCGCCCTGGGCCTGGCCGACGACCTGCTGTCGACCACGGTCTTGGCCCTGCCGCCGCAGACCCCGTGGTTCATCGCTCCGGCCATGAACAGCCACATGTGGCACAAGCCGGTGGTCCAGGCCCACATCGCCAGCCTACGCGCCGCCGGCTGCCAGATCCTGGGGCCGGTCGACGGCTCCCTGGCCTGCGGCGACGACGGCATCGGCGCCATGCTCGACCCCATCGCCATCGCCGAGGCGGTCGGGGGCCAGCAGGCAGACGCCACAAGATCGGCCCCCTGACGACAGCGTCAGGCTGGACGCTCGTCGCCCCAGGAGCAGATGCCACTGCGGTTTTATGATCAATCCCGGAAGATGTCCCCGGCCCGATAGGCGGTCCACATCGGCTCGAAGGCCACGTCGCGCTCCGGCATTGGGCGGCAGGGGATGGCCTCGGCCTGGAACAGCTCGGGGGCCTCGGGATCAAAGCGGACTTCCTGGACCGTGGCCTTGAGGTCTGGATTCTCCGGCCGCCACCGTGGCACATCACCGCTGTCAGGATCAGCCAACTCGGCCGCCATCGGTAGGCCTTCAGGATCGAGGACCACATAGGAGCCCCGGCTGCCCAGGCCCCGGCCGATCAACTCGGCAATGGCGTAGAGCTGGGCGACATGGGCCAGGCACTGGCTCTCGGCCTGGACCGCTTCGGCCAGACCAGCCGTTGACGACACCCGCAGGCCCTTGGCGGTCACGGCCCGGTATTGGGCCACGGCCTCGGCAAGCGCCGCGCCGATCGTCGAGCTGTCGCGAATATGCGCACCGCGCAGGGACATCCTGGTGCACAGTTCGTCCATCACTGCGGCGGGATCCAGGCCATCGCCGTTGACCCATCCGGCCAGACGGCGGGCAATGTCACGGGTGGTGGCAAGCACGGTCGTATCAAGCATGTCGGCATTGATCACCTCCGGGCCATGGACCCGGGCGATGTACTCGGCCGAGCGCAGGGCCCCGGCCTGGCCGGCGTTGAGGGCCGAGCCGCCCGGCCGCTTGACCCCGTGGGTCCCGGCGGTCTCACCGATGGCGAAGACATGGGGCAGGTTGGTCTGCCACCAGCGATCGACCGACAGGCCGCCGTTCATGTGCTGGGCACAGACAGCGATCTCCAGCGGCTCACTGTGGAGGTCGATGCCGTTCTCGGTGTAGATGTCGATGGCCGGCTGGTTCATGTGGACCAGGCGCTCGATCGGCAGCCCCTGCAGGGCCCCGGTGCGCTCCAGGTAGACGCGGGCCTCCTCGTGCAGATCGGCGATGGCGAAGGGCTTCATGCTCGCGCTACCGATCGGGTTCTGGAGGAAGTCCATGAACACCCGCCGGCCACGGGTGAAGATCTCGGTGTGGACGGCCATGTCGACCAGCGACGACTGATGCTGGTCGATGCGCTGGGCGTCGAAAGGCCACTGGTAGCCTTTGAGGAAGATGGCGGTGGCCATCTGCTCCATGGTCGGGAAGTACTCGGTCAGGAACTCACGCGGATCGCTGCCGTCGGCGGCGGTCGAGAAGATGCGCGGCACCACCTGCATGTAGGTGCCGGACACGTTCCAGCGGAAGGAGGTCGAAGCCAGGCCGTACTGGGACTCGGTCAGGTTGCTGGCCTTGAGGCCGGCCCGGTAGGCGATGCCGTGGATGCCGACCTGGCCCCGGGGATAGACCGTGACCTGATAGATCTGCCCCGGACCACCGGTGGCCAGGACCACATTGGCGGCGGCGAACAGGGTCAAGCCGTTATCGTTGCCGGCCGCAGCCCGGGCCTTGTCGATGGTCAGCAGGGCCACCACCCGGCCCTGCTCGTTGCGCAGCAGCTCAACCAGTTCGTGCTTGTCGAAGATGGTGATGCCGGCCCGCCGGACCCGCGCCTCCAGGCACTCGGACATGAACTTGGAGGTCTTGGGACCGGCCGAGGTGGCCCGCTCGTAGGGGTCGTGGTCGGTCTTGTAGCCGATGAAGGCCCCCTCTGGATCATGGGGGAAGGGCACCCCGGCGTCGACCAGACGGTAGAACTGGCGCAGCGAGGCGGCACCTTCGATGAGGGCATGGTCGCCGTGCATGCAGCCGCCGCCGATCAGGGTCTTGGCAAAGTCGACCGCGGTATCAGGGATCGACGGCGAGGTCCCCATCTTGTAGTAGGTCTGCTTGTCCGAGCCCGACATCCGCGACGCCCCCAGGGGCAGACCGGTGGTCACGCAGGCGACCCGCTCGGCGGCATCGGCCAGACCCATCTGGGTGTAAAAATCCCACAGATGCAGGACGCAGCTCATGCCGGCGGCACCAGCCCCCAGGACCACGGTGTTGAGGTAATGCACCGGCACATCCTGGCCGTCGATGGTGATGGTTCCCTGCTGCATGGATGGATCCTTGTCAGAACTGATGGATTTAAGAGAGGACGCGCTGGGGCCGATTCACAACACCCGCATGTGGAAGCCGCCATCGACATCGATGACCTGGCCGGTCGAGAAGCCCAGGGCCCCGCCGGCGCAGGCGGCCACCGCCTGACCGATGTCCTGGGGGCTGCCCCAGCGCCTGATCGGGGTCAGACCCTCATCGATCAGCTTGTCGTACTTCTCCTTGACCACGCTGGTCATGTCGGTGGCGATGATGCCGGGACGGATCTCGTAGACATTGATGCCATACTCGGCCAGGCGGGCCGCCCACAGCTTGGTGGCCATGCTGACCGCCGCCTTGGACAGGCAGTATTCGCCCCGCGCCGGCGAGGCGGTGTAGCTGGAGATGGAGGCGATGTTGATGATGCTGCGAAAGCCCTCCAGACCGGCCTGGGCCTGTTCGATCATCCACCGGGCCACGACCTGGGTCAGGAAGTACGGCCCCTTGACGTTGATGCCCATGACGAAGTCGTAGGACTCCTCACCGGCCTCCAGGATGTCGGCCCGCACCTTGGGGGCCACCCCGGCGTTGTTGACCAGGCAGTCAAGGCGGCCAAAGCGCTCGCGCACCGCCGCCAGGGCCGCCTGGCGCTGGTCATCGCGGGTGATGTCACAATGCACCCCCAGGGCCGCCGCGCCCAGGTCGGTGATGCTGGTCTGCGCCTCGGCGGTGGCCAGAACATCAGCAATGACGATGTCGAAGCCCTGACGGGCCAGGGCCTGGGCACAGCCCAGACCGATACCGCGGGCGGCTCCGGTGACCATGGCAACAGGACGGGACATAGATGCTCCTTGGGGACTGTTGGCGACAAGGCTGGCAGCTTTGCGTCCGCCTGAGGAGGGTCAACCGTGATTCCAGGGGACCTGCGCCTATATGAGGATGCACGGGGATCCTGGATGCCACGGTTGAGAGACTTAAACGGCAGTTAGGCTTTGGACTATAGGGCTCCTATTCAAGCGGATATACGCAGCCAGAACCAGTTCCCCTTTGGGGTGAACCTAAAAACGGCAGTTAGGCTATGGACTTTGGGCCTTAGGGCTGCTATTCAAGCGGATATACGCTTACAGAATCGGTTCACCTTCTGGGTGAAAGTCCGAATCTGTCTATATCGCCTTGTAGAGCAA
>SLQH01000250.1 GCA_007131555.1 Planctomycetota bacterium
TACCCGGAGTACCGGGCCTTGGCCCGCGTACATTAGCGGGCGGTGATCCTTGAGGCCGGTAGAGGCTGGGGCGTCGCCATCACTGCCGTACCCCGCTGGCGCTCTGTGTAGCCGCTCACGATCACGAGTCGCGGTATCTGCGAGCCGTAATGCTGCGCCCTGCCGACGATCGGGCTGGCACGTAGCGAAAAAACGAGAGCCACGCCTCGGCACGCGGGCCAAGGCCCGGTGCTCCGTGGTGGTGGTGTGATCGGCAGCAGTTACCGGCGAGTCCGGGGCCGAAAGAGGCCAAACCAGGCATCGCATCAGTCTATCGCGGACAGGCTTCCCAGCTCAAGTGCGCCGATAGGCCTCAATGCGAGCGACGTCATCAGGACCCAGACGACGGCCATCAATAGCCTGGCTGCTCAGATGGGCCACCGCCTCGTCGATGGTGATGATGGCCTGGACCGGCACCGCGAACTCGCGGGCGATCTCCTGGGCGGCCGAGTCCTGGCCCTGGCCACGCTCCTGGCGGTCGACGCTGACCACCACGCCGACCACCCGGATCGGCAGGCCGGCAAGTTTGGTCAGGCTTTCGCGCACCGCGGTACCGGCGGTCAGCACGTCATCGACGATGACCACCGAGGCCCCATCGGCCAGGGGAGCCCCGACAAAACCACCACCGTCACCATGATCCTTGACCTCCTTGCGGTCGAAGCACCAGTGCACCGGACGGCCGAGCTGCTGGGCATAGGCCTGGGACGCCGCCAGGGCCAGGGGGATGCCCTTGTAGGCCGGGCCGAAGACGATGTCGACCGCATCGCCGGCCACGGCCTGGATGGCAGGCGCATAGCAGGCCCCGATCACGGCCAGATCGTCGGCACTGTGGAAGCAGCCGGTGTTGATGAAATAGGGACTGCGGCGGCCGCTCTTGAGGGTGAAGTCGCCAAAGCGCAGAGCCTCGCGCCGGACCAGGAGTTCGAGGAAGCGGATCTGATGGGGATGCAGGGTGCTCATGGGCCGCAGCATGGACCGGCTCGACGACGGCGCAACCGCCGGCCGCTTCAGAGGGCCATGGCGGCGCAGACGGCATCGATCCGAGCCAGTTCGTCGGCACTGAAGTCGATGCGGCGGCAGGCCGCGACATTGGCCAGGATCTGTTCCGGGCGGCTGGCCCCGATCAATACCGAGGTGACCCGCTCATCGCGCAGCAGCCAGGCCAGGGCCAGAGCCGCCAGGGACTGGCCCCGGTCGGCAGCCAGACTGGCCAATGAGCGCAGACCATCAAGAACCGCCGGAGTCAGGCGCTCGCGCAGACCGCCCTGGGCCTGGTCGGCGGCCCGGCTGTCGCCGGGAATGCCATCAAGATAGCGCTCGGTCAGCAGGCCCTGGGCCAGGGGCGAGAAGCAGATCACCCCCATGCCGGCCGCTGCCGCCCCCGGCAGGACGCTGTCGATGGCCCGACGGTTGAGCAGGTTGCAGCAGGGTTGGTGGATGGTCAGCGGCGGCCCAGACAGGCGCCGCATGGTCTCGACCGCCGCGCTGAGAGACGGCTCATGATAATTGGAGATGCCCACATACAGGGCCTTGCCCTGCTGGACCAGCGAGGCCAGGGCCCCCATGGTCTCCTCCAGGGGGGTGTCGGGGTCATGGCGATGATGATAGAAGATGTCGACGTAGTCCACGCCAAGGCGCTTGAGGCTGGCGTCGCAGCTGGCGATGATGTATTTACGGCTGCCCCAGTCGCCATAAGGACCAGACCACATCCGGTACCCGGCCTTGCTGCTGATCAGCAGTTCGTCACGAGGCATGTCGCGCAGGATCCGCCCGAACAACTGTTCGCTGGCCCCCGGCGGGCGGCCATAGTTGTTGGCGAAATCGAAATGGGTGATGCCCTGATCGAAGGCGGTAAAGAACAGCCGCCGCGAGGTGTCGTCGTCACGATAGCCGCCGATGGCCTGCCAGCCACCAAGGCTGATCATGGGCAGATACAGGCCGGAACGGCCACACCGACGGTACTGCATGCGTTCATAGCGATCAGCGGCGAAATCCATGCGGTCCTCCTGGTGACATGGCACCCTAGCCGTTCCTGATCCCGGCAAAAGGGGCTTGTCGTCGCGGGTGCCCATGACACTGCTTCCCGGCAGGCATCGGCACGACTTGGCAGACCCGGACCACAAGTCATACTACAGTCAGGCCCGTGAGCCACGGCCCCCAGGACCCAACATGACCGAGCCCCGCCCCACCCTCCACTGTGATCGCTGCGATGCGTTGATTCTGGAGGAGGAACTGGAGGACGGCCTGGCGATCCGCATCGGCGGCAAGCCCATCTGCCCGACCTGCGTCGATCAACTGCCGGATCGGGCCAAGGTCCGGATCAACCAGCTACGGGCCCTGCGCGGCATCCCGACCACGGTCTATCGCTACCGTTTCCCGGCCCAGCCCCAGGTCAACGCCTTCACCTTCAGCACCGCCTTCGGTGTCATGCGCCATCGCCGGGCCCTCAACCGCAACGAGCCCTACGATGCCCCCCTGCTCGGACCACACAGCACTCCTCTGCCGACCATCAGCAGCGCTGAGGAAACCGAACTCCTCATCCTGCGCAAACCCCATCATCTGGCCCTCGGTCTGGCGGCGGCAACAGCCGTCATCCTGATCATCATTGTCATGGCCGCTCGCTCGCCCGGACCTGATGGTCCAACGCTCGGCTCGCGCAGTGATTTTCCCGATGACAGCCGTGACGCCTTCGCCCAGGCCACCATCCGCCTCGACTCCGACCATCCATTGCGCGAAACCCTGGCCCAGGAACTCATCGACCAGCAACAGCCCCTGTGGTCAGACATCGCCGAGGCCATGGCGGCCGAGCGCCCCGATGAGGCACGGCGCCTGCTGGCCCGCTTCGATTTCCCAGATGACCCCCTCTTCGACACCGAACGACGGCGCATTGCCCTGACCGCAGAACGCATAGACGGCCTCGCCCAGCGCTTGCAGCAAGCCCCGGATACGGCCTCCATACCCCAGGATCCTGACCCGATCGAGCCGGATCCCCTCCCTGATGTAGAGCCCGTCGCCGATGACCCCAGCAGTGACGATGACCCGATCCCTCCTCCACCCCCCGCCCCCATGCGCCACTGGCGCATTGCCGCAGAAGACCTGGTCAGCGATCAGACCTCAGCCAACTGGGACAGCCAGACTGGGCGCGGTCTGCGCTTGACCAGTGACATCGGCTCGCTGAGTCGGCGCCTGCATCTGGAACCCGGTCGTTATCAACTCTGGATCCAACTGCGCGGAGTCGGAGATGGCGGCAGCCTGGAAGTCGTTTTGGACGGTGCCCGTTTCTCCATCTCCAGCGATATCCGCCTTGGACAACGGTCCCAATGGTATCCCATGGACGGTTCCGCTGTTGACATAGCCGAGGAACAGATCGTGGCCCTTGACCTCGTCGCCCGTCGTGCTGGTTGGGACATCCATCGCCTCCTGATCGCTGATCATCGCCTGGACAGCAGTCCGACCGGCATCAATGACATCCCGACCGTGACCTGGTGGGAACCGGAACCAGAACCTGAGCCAGAACCCGAACCGGTGGCCCCACCGCCCCCACCTCAGGTCCAACACCCAAGCCCACGTTTCTCAGCCAACATCGGCCAGAAAGACACCTTTGCCTATCCGCCATCGGGCAGGTTTCCCGGCGTTGACCTGCGTCTGCCCGGCGGCATCCCCCGGATCATCTTCACCTCGGAACGGCAACTGAGGTGGAGCCCCACCGGTCGTCCCCACGGCATGGAGATCCGTCTCGATGGTTTGGCTGTCGCTGGCGGCGGCCTGGTCTTGCACCTCCACCCGGCGCGCATCCAGCGGGATCACCTCCTGGTTGAATTGTTCGATCAAGACGATCGTCGCCTGCGCCTTGATCCCGTGCCCCTCCCCTCTGCCGACTGGCATACCGTAACCATCGACTTCAGCGGCATCCCCCCGGCCCGTGAAGACAGTCGCGATTTTGATCCCACCCGCCTCTCCCATCTGCGCCTGCGCGACCAGGAGGACCGGATCACCACCCCCTTCCTGCTGGCTCGGATGGCCACGGTCCGCGATCGCCCCCCTCGTCCTGAAGACATCGGCCTGAGCCATCGCGCCCTGGCCCCGACCAACATGGGGGCCTTGAATACGCTCTTGCAACGCACCTGGCGCAATCGTCAACATCAAGACCCATGGCGCCGGGCCATGAACCCCAAGCAGACCAAGTTCCTGTTCGGAGCCCGGATGTGGATCGGCAACTTCCGGACCAGGGTCTACGATGCCCTTGAGGCCGAAGACGGGGAGCGCCCGCCGGACCGTTCGGTGCAGCAACTGGTGATGCTCAATGAATGGCTGGATGAGACCTTCATCATCCCCCCCGACCTGATCGACAGCACCCATCATCACATGATCGCCGTGGTCAGCGCCGGCACCGAATTCATCAGCGGTCTCAATCTGCGTCAGGCCCAGTTCAACTTCTGGCGCAAGCTCCTCGATGAGGCCATCCGCAGCGGAGTCCTGCCAGTGGTGGTCCTGGGGCCCAACAAGGTCACCGAAGAACAGGTGGCCCAAGCTGAAGAACTCTGGCAACGCCTGATCGACATGTTGGCCCAAGACTATCCCGGCATACCGATCATCGACCTGCGTCCGGTCCCCACCGCCGGCAGCGAACGCTTCCCAGCCGGATCAGCCCAGATGACCATCGACCTGCTGATGGAAGGCTACCGCGAACTCAAGAACCGCATCGAGATCCTGCGTCAAGCCCGGCCCTGATCAGCAGCAAACCAAGCCGTGAACAGTACGTATTCATCTCAAGCGACCACCCCTGGGACCGCCGGTTTCCAACCGGCCCTCTCGGCCTTCGCCTTCTCCTGGGACCGCCGGTTTCCAACCGGCCTCCTACCCAACCCCGGCGGGCAGCCCGCCCGCGCTCCCATCATGATCGGCCTGCAACCAGGAGTCCTGCTTGATGCGTCGTGCCCCCAAGAGCCTGCGCCTGCACATCGGCCTGTTCGGCCGCCGCAACGCCGGCAAGTCCTCGACCCTCAACGCCCTCACCCGTCAAGAGGTGGCCATCGTCTCGCCTACCGCCGGCACCACCACCGATCCGGTGGAGAAGCCGATGGAGATGCTGCCGCTAGGGCCGGTGCTGTTCATCGACACCGCCGGCATCGATGACCAAGGTGACCTGGGCGCCCAGCGGGTGGCCAAGACCCGCCGGGTCCTCGACCGCTGTGACCTCGCCGTCCTGGTTGCGGTCGGCGACAGTTGGGGCAGCTTTGAGGACGAGCTCCTGGCGGACCTGGAGCAACGCCAGGTGCCGACCCTGGTGCTGTTCAACAAATGCGACCTGACCACCCCTGACCAGGCACTCCGCGATCGCCTGACGGCCGCTGGCATCCCCTGGGTCGAGGGGGCCATGCACCAGCGCCAGGGGGTCGACCGCCTCTACGCCGCCCTGGTCGAGATCACCCCGGAGGAGTTCCTGACCACCCCCAGCCTGATCGGCGATCTGGTCCCGCCCGGTGGGCTGTGCGTACTGGTGGTGCCAATCGACAAGGAGGCCCCCAAGGGGCGCCTGATCCAGCCCCAGGTCCAGACCATCCGCGACCTGCTGGATCACGAGGCCTACGCCCTGGTGGTCAAGGAGCGCGAACTACGTGCCGCCCTCGACAACCTCAAGACCCCGCCGGCCCTGGTGGTCACCGACTCCCAGGCCTTCCTCAAGGTCGCCGCCGACACCCCGGACGAGATCCCCATGACCTCGTTCTCGATCCTGTTCGCCCGCCTCAAGGGGGACCTGTCCTCCTTCGTTGCCGGAGCCCAGGCCATCGACCGCCTGCGGGCCGGCGACCGGGTGCTGATCGCCGAATCCTGCTCCCACCACCCGATCACCGAGGACATCGGCCGGGTCAAGATCCCCCGCTGGCTGGAACAGTACGTCGGTGGCGCCCTCGACATCCAGGTCACCCAGGGCCATGACTTCCCCGACGACCTGGCCGACTACGCCCTGGTCATCCACTGCGGCTCCTGCATGCACAACCGCCGCAGCGTCCTGAGCCGCATCGCCCGCTGCCAGCAGGCCGGAGTCCCGATCACCAACTATGGCATCGCCATCGCCCGTCTCCTGGGCATCGACGACCGGGCCCTCAAGCCCTTCGCCATGGGGCTGTAGCCCGTCCCTCAGCCCCGGCCCAGGGGAATGGCCACGTTCCAGGTGTTGGCCGCACGGGAGAATCCGCCGGGGCCATCGGCGGTGGCCGCGAACAGCCAGGCTGGGCGGCCCTGCTCCAGCAGGATCTGGGGCCGCTCCAGCGAGCCTTGGGTGACGATGCGGCCATCGCTCCACTGCAGGGTCCGCGAATAGGCCTGGCCGACATAGCGCCAGGCCCGGCCATCCTCACTGGCGGCATAGCCACCGGCGTGATCCTCACCGGTAAAGGCCCCGGTGAGATCGTTGAAGACCATGCGATAGCCGCCGTCCTCATGCCACACGCAGGCATCCTCGTAATGGGCCTCGCCGAAGATGGGGCCGTCCCCGCTGCGCCGATATGGCCCCGCAGGATCATCAGCCACGGCCACACCATAGCGCAGACGGGCATGGTCATCCTCGGTCGACTTGTAGTAGAGCAGCACCCGGCCATCAGCCTGCACCACCGGCGCCGCATTGGTGGTCAGGAAGGCATCCCAGCCGCTGGGATCGACCTCCAGGATCGGGGCCTCCAGGCGGGTCCATGGCCCAGCCGGCGAGGGCGCGGTGGCCAAACCGATGCGCTGGTTGGCCCTGGCCTGCAGCCGCCGCGGGTCATCCTCCTCCAGACGGCCTGCGGTCGGCACCGGACCATCGTAGGTGGTGCCGGTATAGAACAGCAGGAAACAGTCGCCGCAGCGATGGATGGTGGGATTATGGGTCATCAGCCCGTCCCAGTGCTCGCGACCACGCGGCGGCAGCACCTCCTCGACGAAACGATACGGCCCCGCCGCCTGGCTGGCCACCGCCCGCACCACGCAGGAATTGGTCAGCCAGTTGGCGCTGAAGGCGGTCGCCTTCGACCAACGCGAAGCGAACATGTGATACAGGCCGTCATCGCCGCGAATGACCGATCCACACCAGATCCACCAGGCGTCATCACGAAAACCACCATCCACCGGCACCAGACCGGGTCGCAGGATCAGGTCCATGGATTCTCCTAGGAACCTTGCTTTTACGCAACAGTTTCACAACACAAGACCCTTCTGACCTGATCAGACCAGGAGCGTTGTGTCTGTAGACCTTCGTGCTCTTCGTGTCCTTCGTGGTCAAAAGCACTGGTCTTTAGTCGCTGTTCGTCAGATCTCCATAGTACTCATTTCGTCTCGTTCTGTCTGGTCTGATTTCACCACGAAGTGCACGAAGAAAAAAGTGACTCTGCTCAGTCATGCGACTCACAGGGGTTGCTGAACGCCATTGCGCACCCCCTCAACCTGGGCTGCCGACCTGGCTCACCAACGCTGGCGATACCGGCGTGGAGCCATGCCGAATCGACGCCGGAAGGCCTTGCTGAAGGTGAAGGGATCGGCATAGCCGACAGCGCTGGCGATGGCGCCGATGGCGTCAGCACTGTCGAGCAGCAGGTCAGCGGCTGTCTGCAACTTGCGCTCGTTGAGATAGGCGATCGCCGTCCTGCCGGCATGACGACGCACCAGACGGCTCAGATGAGAGCGATCGATGCCACAGGCGGCGGCCCAGGCCGTGACATTGGCCAGGTGGCAGGCCTGGCGATCAGCGACATCCTTGATCCGGGCGTAACAGGCCAGGGAGCCATCCTGGGGCCGGGGCATCACCTGCATGAGCCGGGTCCGCAGGCCCAGCACCATGGCTTCTACGAGCAGGTCACACCGGGCGTCCATCCACGGTCCTCCTTCGCGGGCGACCCGCAGCAGGCCAGAGATGTCCTCGGCCAGGGTCATGTCAGGGACCGTCGTCACTGGAGGCAGTCCGCAGAGATGGTGCTCCAAGAGCACGTCAGCCCGCTCTCCCTCGGCGACGACAATCCACAGATCGACAGGTTGTGATATATCCAGGCGATAACGCGAGGGCTGGGTCATGACCAGCACGGCCGGTGGCCGGAGCTGACAGGGCGCCTGGTCATCGCGTTGCACGGTCGCAGCACCAGCACGCACACACGCGATGAACCATCGGTTGTTGAAGATCCGCTCCACTGGCCCGGCCGTTCCCCACCGTTCGTGGGCGACCCGTTGCAGCATCCCGGCACCAAGGGTGTGGCTGTCCTTGAAGAGGATCTCGGGGATCATTCTCATGCAGATGCAGTATATCACAGATTGACAGGAATGCATCACCTCTCGCCATTCCCCGACCACTGCGACAACAGCATCATGACCAGCATGCACATCATCCAACCCCAGGAGATCCCATGAACGACCTTCATCTGGCCGTCATCGGCACCCGCAACATCGGCCGCAGCCACATCCGCCGCGCCCTGGCCTGTCCCGGCGTCAGGGTGGCGGCCATCGTCGAACCGGATCCCCAACGCCGTCAGGCCTGTGCCGCTGAGTTCGCCATCCCCACCGCCCATGCCGAGGCCGAGGCCTGCTATGCCGACCCAGGCATTGATGCCGTCGTGTTGGCCGTCCCCAATCACCTGCATGCCCCCTTGAGCATCGCCGCCATGGCAGCCGGCAAGCATGTGCTGGTTGAGAAACCGATGGCCAGTTGCGTGGCCGAGGCCGAAGCCATGGTAGCAGCCAGTCAGCGCCATGATCGCTTCCTGATGATCGGCATGAACCAGCGCTTCACCCCCCAGGCAGGTGGCCTCAAGCGCCTGCTGGAGGACGGTCATCTGGGCCGCATCCAAATGGCCCGCTGCTGGTGGAACCGCAACCGGCCCGGAGACGGCCTATGGCAGCGCGGCGACTGGTTCCTGA
>SLQH01000136.1 GCA_007131555.1 Planctomycetota bacterium
CCCTGGCGGGCCAGCAGGACCCGGTGGTCGGACTCGTCGCCGACCACGGTCTCGATCCGTTCTGGACCCAGCAGACGGTCCAGCTCGACACTGTGCAAGGGCAGCAACAGCAGACATTCGATCAGGCTGATGGCCAGGGCGATGCTCACCGTGATGGGGATGATGGCGAAGAACTGGCCGATGGCCCCGGTCATCAGCAGCAGGGGCAGGAAGGCGCAGCAGGTGGTCAGGGTGGCGCTGACCACCGGCCAGAAGACCTCGGCGGCGCCCTCGCGGGCGGCCGTGGCCATGGAGGCCCCGTGCTCGCGATGACGCTGGATGTTCTCCAGCACGACGATGGCGTCATCGACGATGATGCCGCAGGTCAGCACGAAGCCCAGCAGGCTGATCTCGTTGATGCTGCGCCCGGTGGCATGGAAGAACACCAGGGTGCCGAGGAAGCTGAAGGCGATGCCGGCGGCGGTCAGCACCGAGGCCCGGCAGGTGACGAAGATGAAGACCGTCAAGCCGGCCAGGGCCAGGGTCTGGACCAACACCGGGCTGCCCACCGCCCCTATCACGCTGACCACCAGGCCGCCCACCAGCCCGGCGGCCAGTAGCAGGGGATGACGACGGCTGAGGAAGGCGAACAGGGCCACCATCACCCACACCGCCGCCAGATACAGGCTGGAGCCGAGGACCTCCATGCTGTCGCCGATCTGGATGGTCGAATCCATGGTCCTGACCACGGCGATGCCATCGGCGGCGTGGCTGGCGAGGAAGCTGTCGACCACCGGATCAAGGCGACCGATCACCTCGCGGGCATCGGCCCAGGGATGCTTGCGCACCTGGATGCCGATCGCCGGCCGGCCGTCGACGCTGACCCGGATGCGGCCGGGGATGTCCCGCACCCCGCTGTGGGCGGCGTCGACCAGGTCGCCCACGGTGACCACGTGGCCATCGCCCCGGTGGACCACCGGGCTGGCCAAAAGGTCCTCGATGCTGCGATGGCGATCGTCGACCCGCAGATGCCGTTCGCCGTCGACCCCCTCATGGATGCCGGCCGGCAGGGCCTGGCCGGTGGCCCGCAGGGCCTGGACCACCGCAGCATAGGACAAGGCGTGGCGCTCCAGCCGGGCCGGATCGAGGGCCAGCTCAAACTGCTGCGGCCGCTCCCCGATCATCACCGTGGCCCGCACCCCATCGACCAGCTCGATGCGGTCGCGCAGGGACCGGGCGACCAGATGCAGGGCCCGATGGTCGATGCGGTCATCACCGGCCAACACGTTGTACTGGATCACCGGCAGCCAGGCGTCGACCTCGACCTCCATGAAGACCGGGGTCAGGGGCTTGCCGTACACCACCGGCAGACGGTTCTGCACCGCCAGCACCCGTAGACGCAGTTCGTCATACAGCCGCCGGTAGTCGCTGTCGTCCAGGAACTTGACCTGGAGGGTGGAGAAGCCGGCGTGGGAATCCGAGCGCACGAACTCGATGTCGTCCATGCCGCGGATGGCGTCCTCCAGGGGACGGGTGACCAGACGCTCGACATCCTCAGGAGTCGCACCGGGGTAGTCGGTGCGGATCTGGGCCTCGCCGAAGGCCATGTTGGGGAAGATCTCGACCGGCAGGCTGGGCAGGGCCACGGCGGCGGCATAGATGACCAGGCCGATGAACACCAGGTTCATGGCCACGGCATGACGCAGACCGAAGCTGATCAGGCTGCGCACGGTCGTCAGCGCTCCCGGTCCGGCGCGACCACCGTCAGGTCCTCGGGCAGCCCGGCCGCCGACACCAGCAGATGACGGGCATCGCTGCGCAGTAGAGTCAGCGGCCACTCACGCCCAGCGGCATCGCGCACCAGGCGCCGCTCGTGGCGGGTGAACACGTAGCCCTGCGGGATCAGCAGACCGGCTTCAGGGCTGGCCACCGTCAGCACCAGCTCGGCCCGTTGACCGCCCAGGACCTCCAGGCCCCGTTCGGCCAGGGCCGTCGCCGTCAGGGCCAACTCGACCCGGTGCCGGCGGGTTCCCGGATCAAAGCGGGGGTCGACAAAGGCCAGCCGCACCGGCACCGCGACCGCCTCCCGACCGATGCCCAGCATCGGCTCGTCGTGGGCCCTGAGAGCCGCCAGTTCGGCCGCATCCAGATGGAGGACCACATCCAGGCGGCCCAGGTCGACCAGTTCCAGCAGGGGCGTTCCCGGCGCCACCAGGGAGCCAGGGTGCAGATGCCGAGCCACCACCGTCCAGCCGGCCGGAGCCGTCAGGCGATGCCGGGCCACCTGATCCTGGAGCCGGGCGACCTCGGCCTGGGCCACCACGACCCCGGCCTCGGCCACCGCATGGACGGCCTGCGCCGCCTTGACCTGCAGCACGGCGGCCTCATGGGCGAAGCGGGCGGCATCATGGTCGCGGCCGCTGACCCGGCCCTCGGCCACCAGGGCGGCGATGCGCTGCTCCTCCTGCTGCTGGAAAGCCGCCTCACGCTCACGCAGCTGGACCTGGGCTGCCGCCTGGGCGACCTGACTGTGAGCCTGGGCCAGGGCGGCCTCGGCCGTGCTCAAGGCCAACCGGGCCATGGCGTCATCAAGGACGATCACCGCCTCCTCGGCATTGCTGATCCGCTCACCCACATCCACCCGCACATCCACCGCCCGGGCCGCCACCTCGGCTGCCAGATGCAGACTGCGCCAGGGCCGGGTATAGCCTCCGATCCGGCGCTCCAGCCGGGCCGGATGGTCATGAGGACGGTACGGCGGCAACTCAACGGCCTGTGTGACCCCAGCCGCCACGACCAGGGCCAGACTGCACACCATCCGCCACCACCACGCCATCACGGACCTCCTTGCCCGGCACTACCGGACATCCGGGGACCAGGATTGTCGGCAGCGCTGGCAGAGGGCAATCGGCAAGTAGCACCGGCTTGTCAACGCCGAGGGAGACAACAGCGCGACCATCCCACCAGGGATCCACCACCACCAAGGCTCGGAAAGGGATATGCAATCGAATAATGTCAGTCCCTGCAGTCAAGGACCGCACGCGGCAGCGCTGCCCGTGCCCAGACCAACGAGGCCAGCGCCAGCAACCTCTGCGGCCCAGCCACGAGGTCGTATGCCTGGAAGCGTTGCGGCAGGCTGAAGCCTGCCATCCGTGCCGGCTGAAGCCGGCGCTACATATACGATGCGTGATGGTCATGATAGCATGGCATGTTCGATTGGTGGATGGGTGCTCGGAAATGACCAATCCCCAGAGCCGCTTGGAAACCGGCGGTCCTGGTCCTAGGGGACGGGACATTGAGCACTGACAACGGCCAGTTCCCAGAATGGGCGGATACTGGCGCTGCGATCTGGAGCGATGCCTGACACTGTCGCTTGTCTGGGGCCAGAGAGATGATCAAATAGGCGTTCATCCTGTCAGATCCGGGTCGCAACAACATGCCTGACGCCTCCCCCAACGCCCCTGACGCCGAACGGCTGCGCTTCGCCCTTGAGGCCACCCTTGAGGGTATCTGGGACTGGGATCTGGTCACCGGAAACGTGTGGTGGAGTGACCGCTGCTTTACCATACTGGGCTACGACCCCCAGGCCTTTCCCGTCAGCTTTGAGACATGGCGCGATCTGGTCCATCCTGAGGACCAGGATAGCGCCGTGGCTGAGGTCAGCGCCAAGCTGGAGACCGGCGCTCCCTTTGCCATCGAGTTCCGCATGCGCTGCCGGGATGGCTCCTGGCTGTGGATCCTGGGGCGCGGCAAGGCGGTAGCCTGGGATGCCGCTGGGCGACCGACCCGGATGGTCGGCACCCACAGCGACATCAGCGCCCGCAAGACCGCCGAACAGCAGCACCGGGACCTCGACCATCTGCTGCGCTTCATCATCCACCACGATCCCAACGCCGTGGCGGTGTTCGATACCGACCTGCGCTTCATCTTCGTCAGCCAGCGCTTCTGCGACGACTACGGCTGTGACCAGAGCATCATCGGTCGCCATCACTACGAGGTCTTCCCGGAGATCCCGGAGCGCTGGCGGGCGGTCCATCGCCGGGCCCTGGCCGGCGAGGTGCAGAGCTGTCTGCGTGACCAGTTCACCCGGGCCGATGGCTCAATCAGTCATACCCGCTGGGAATGCCGTCCCTGGTACCATCAGGACGGCAGCCTGGGCGGCATGGTGATGTACACCGAGGTCATCACCGAACAGATCCGCATGGAGCAGGCCCTGCGCGACAGCGAAGCTCGCCTGCGGGCGGTCTTCGACCATGTGGATGGCATCCCAATCCAGGGCTACGACACACAACGACGGGTCATCTTCTGGAACAAGGCTTCAGAACGCCTCTACGGCTACAGCCGCGCTGAGGCCCTCGGCCGCGCCGCTGAAGACCTGCTGATCCCGGCCGAGCAGCGCGAAGCCTTCCTGGCCCAGTTCCACACCGCCCGTCACAGCGGATCAGCCCCGCCGGCCAGCGAATGGACCCTGCGCACCAAGGACGACCGACGGGTCACAGTGTACACCAACAACGTGGTCATCACCAACCATGCGGGCGAGACCGAGATCTTCAGCCTCGACATCGACCTCAGCGAACGTCGCCAGCTTGAGGAACGCATCCAGCAGATGGAGAAGATGGAAGTCATCGGTCAGCTGGCCGGCGGCGTGGCCCATGACTTCAACAACCAACTGGCCTGCATCATGGGCTACGCCGAACTGCTGGGCAAACGCCTGGACGACCCGCGCCACAAGGGCTTCCTTGACCACATCCTCACCGCTGCCCAGCGTTCGGCCGACCTCACCACCCAGCTCCTGACCTTCTCGCGCAAGGGCACCTTCAACCCCACTGCCGTCGATGTCCGGAGCCTGATCCAGGAGGTCATCTCGATGCTGCGCCACAGCATCGACAAGCGCATCCACCTGGTCGATGAGAGCAGCGCCGGGCCCCTGATGGTCCACGGGGATGCCTCGCAGATCCAGAACGCCCTGCTCAATCTGGCCCTCAATGCCCGCGATGCGATGCCCGATGGTGGCCGTCTGAGCTTCTCTGCCAGCCAATGCCTCCTCGAAGACAGCGACTGTCGGGCCCTGCCCTTCGCCCTGGACCCTGGCCCCCATGTCGCCATCAGCGTGACCGACAGCGGCTGTGGCATGAGCGACGAGATCCAGGCCCATATCTTCGAGCCCTTCTTCACCACCAAGGAGGTCGGGCGCGGCACCGGCATGGGCCTGGCGGCCGTCTTCGGCACCGTGGTCCAGCACCATGGGGCGATCCGGGTCTCCTCATCTCCGGGCCATGGCAGCACCTTCACCCTACTGCTGCCGGAGGCCACAGACCTGCCCCGCACGGCAGCGGTCGAAGAGGACGAACAGCCCCATCTGGAGGGCCTGCACATCCTCATCATCGACGATGAAGCCGCCCTGCGCACCCTGACCTCGGACCTCTTGAGCGGCCTCGGCTGCCGGGTCCACACCGTGGCTGACGGCCTGGCCGGGATCGAATACGTCATGGATCATCATGAGGATCTCGATCTGGTCATCCTCGACATGATCATGCCCCGTCTCAACGGCCCCGACACCTTCCAAGCCCTGCAAGCCATCAACCCTGACCTCCGTATCCTCCTGGCCTCCGGCTACACCCACCATGACGACGCCCAGCGCCTGCTCCAGCAGGGCGCCGTCGGCTTCCTGGCCAAGCCCTACGGCCTCAAGGACCTGATCCGGGCCCTGCATCACGCTGTCGGTACATGGCGTTGAGCAACGGCGATTCTTGGGACTTCTGTACACGGCGATTGGGAAGAAATAGGCCAGACTCGTTACCGCAGGTCATGGTTCCGCCCCTTCAGGGCGGTGTTGCAGATGCACCTGCGTACCCAGGGCGTTGCCCTGGGCCTGGGGATTGGCCATTTTTGACCGTGATGGTTCTCGTCAACCCATGTGAGCACACGATTGCATGCGCAGATCTGCGACTCGCTCTTTCGTAGCGCCGGCTTTAGCCGGCACGGATGGCGGGCTTTAGCCTGCCGATACGTGTTCGATCAGCAACAAACCACCCGTGTATCGCAGTGTGTGCACCGTAGGGCGGTGACAGATACTCTAGGTGCCTGTGAGCCTCAGCGCCGATAACGATGATCTGCGTCGAGCACACTGCTGCCTGGAACTAGGAGCCTGTAAGGAATAGACTGACACCTCGCCTGGCTTGGCCTTTTCGGCCCCTATCCGGCGAAATCCTCACCATAGCTACGGCTATGACTGCGGTTTTCGACGAAATCGGGACTCGAAAATGCCCTGCGCTTGTGCTCGGTCGCTATCCCTTACAGACTCCTAGTGTGTCTGGGGGCAGGCTCCTCGAAGTGGGTTGCCGTGAACGTGTATTGTCGCTGACGATTGTCGATTGTGACATGAGAGGTCGTATGCACGGAAGCGTTGCGGCAGGCTGAAGCCTGCCATCCGTGCCGGCTGAAGCCGGCGCTACATATACGATGCGTGATGGTCATGATAGCATGTCATGTTCGATTGGTGGATGGGCATTCGGAAAATGGCCAATCCCCTGACCCAGGGCGTTGCCCTGGGCTATCTCATCTCGCCCCCTTGGGGCGATCTGGGGATTGGCCATCTACTTGGGATTGGTTAATGCCCGCTTGTACGCCGGCGCACGGTCGTCAGCCTGCGGCCATGGGCCAACTCGTCCCCAGTTTCGCCCCCTGGCAGCCGGTCGCTGATCGACCGGCCGTCTGCGTGCTCATGAGCGGTGGCGTCGATAGCAGTGTCACCGCCGTCCTGCTGCGGGCCCAAGGCTGGGATGTGGTGGGGCTGACCATGCGCATCCCCACCCCTGCCTGCGGGCCGCAGCCGACCATGTGCTGCGGGGCCGAGGCGGCCCTAGTCTGCCATGATCTGGGCATTCCCCACTACTTCATGATCGACGACCAGACCTTCGCTGCCGCCGTGATCACTCCCTTCAAGGACGCCTACGCCCAGGGCCTGACCCCCAGTCCCTGCATCGACTGCAACACCCGGATCAAGTTCGGTCTCCTGGCCGAGGCCGCCCGCCATCAGCTGGGTATCAACCAGCTGGCCACCGGCCATTACGCCCGGATCCTGCGCCAGGGGACAACGGTCCGTCTGGCCCGAGCCGCGCATCAGGCCAAGGATCAGAGCTACTTCCTGGCCGGCATCCCCTCGGCAGTCCTGGCCGGCTTGCATCTGCCCCTGGGCGAACTGGACCAGGGCAAGTCGGCGGTCCGGGCCCTGGCCGAGGAACATGGCCTGCGTATCGCCCAGCGGCCGGAGAGCATGGAACTGTGCTTCGCCGGAGCCGGTGACTACCGAGCCGCGCTTGATGAGGAGGAGCCAGGCGAGATCGTTGACGTCAATGGCCGAGTGCTCGGTCAGCACCACGGCATCAGCCGCTACACCCTAGGACAGCGCAAAGGCCTGGGCATCGCCGCGGCCCATCCACTATATGTGGTCGCCATCGACAGCGCCTCCAGGCAGGTGGTGCTGGGGCCACGCCAAGCCCTGCTGCGCCGCATCGTCATCGCTGAGCACATCAACATCCTGCAGGGGGAATACCTGAGCGCGGGCGCACAACTGTACGCCCAGGCCCGTCATGGCTCAAACGGCGCTGCAGTCACCGTCTCGCAACTGGACGGCAGACGGATTGAGGTCTGCTTCACCACCCCCATATTCGCTCCGACTCCCGGCCAGCATCTGGTCTTGTATCATGACGACAGCACCGTTGTGGCCGGTGGGGTGATCAGCGCCTCTGCGCCATGAAGGGCGTCCGCCGACAGCGCCTCGCCCCTTGCTCATCATCGCTTGAAGACTACATTTGATGTCCGTTCGTCGCTTTCTCAGACAGGCCACGGCCCTCTCATGACAGCCGTGCAACGTTCATGGCACAACCGCGGAGACCCCAGGCGATGCTCAAGCTTGAGATCCTCAATCCAGAGCAAGCAGGCAAGCGCATTGCCTTGACGAGCAGCCTGACCATTGGCACCGACCCGGCTTGTGGCATCAAGGCTCACCATAAGGACATGCGACCCCAGCATGCCCGCTTCACCCATAACGACAAAGGTCGCCTGTGTGTCGAAGTGGTTGACGCTGAAGCCCATGTCTTCCTCAACGGCAAGGACATCCTCCACAGCGAACTGCAGCACAACGACCTGCTGACCGTCGGCCCGCTCAAGTTCCGGATCATCGACGACCAGGCGCGCAAGCGTCTTGATTCCCGCCTCAGTGAATTACTGGAACAGGTGGAAGAAGATGACCAGTTATATGACTTCGCCACCGAGGACCTGTTCTATCTGATCAGCAAGGATCCCCAACTCCAGCAGCGGATCAGCTTCACCATCCCCTCCCGCGACCGTTTCATCGACCAGGCCCAGCAGTTCCTCGCCCGCCTGATCCGCAAGTCGGGCATGGATGAGATGAAGATCGAAGCCTTCATGACCTGCACCAAGGAACTGATCCTCAACGCCCATCGCCACGGCCATACCTACGATGAAAGCAAGGCCATCACCATCCGCTATCGAGACCAAGGACAGGCCGTTTCCCTGACCATCGAGGACCAGGGCGAAGGATTCGACCACCGTAGCGCCATCGCTGCCGTCTCCAATCTCGATGCCGCCACTGCTGCCCGCCAACGCTATCAGGCCGGTGGCTTCGGCGGCCTGGGCTTCCAGATGATCGTCCGCATGAGCGACCACCTGGAGTACAACGACGCCGGCAACATCGTCACCTTCACCGTCAACAAGGATTTTTGAACAATCACCGCAACTGCTCAGCCCCTCGAAGGCCTGAGCAGTTGCCCATCGTACATCACGGCAACAGGTCACTTGGCATCTGTACGCCCACCGTTTACACCGCATCGCAAGCCGCCCTC
>SLQH01000102.1 GCA_007131555.1 Planctomycetota bacterium
CCCTGGTTACCGCCGATAAGGGCATACTGATACCCCGCCAGAGTTCCTGGGTTGACTTCGCAAGCGGCGAAGAACACCGATTCCTGTTCATGCGCGGAGCATGCCGGATTGGCTTGGTACCCGCCAACGGCCTCGTCTATTCCTTCCCCACTGGCTGCGGCTGCTTTAGCAGTAATATTCGTGGTCTGTTGGCAGCGCATAGCGAGACACCTCCGGAGTCCGGCGAGAATCTGCAGGGGCGACTCGAACTCGGGCCGGCCGCGCAACGTCAACGGACAACAGCCACCTCTGCTGCAGCCTACGATTGGCCTATGCATCGCTATGGAGTCGAGCGCGGCGCCACGTCACCCGTGAAGTTGGACGCTACGCTGTCCCTGGCCTGGTCGGCCCGGGTGGCCCCGCAACGGGATACTCCCGCCGGTAGAGAGTGGAGACTGCGAGTCGGTGAAGCGGTCACGGCGGCGACGATTGTCGCAGACCGCGTCTTTGCAGCCGATGTGAATCAGGGCCGTGTGATCTGTCTTGACCGGCGCAGCGGCGAAGAGCTATGGGACTTCACGGCCAACGGCCGCATCGACTCACCGCCGACAATCGCCAACGGTCTCTGCCTGTTCGGTGCCCGTGACGGCTATGTCTATGCCCTTGATATGGAGAGCGGACAACTGGCCTGGCGTTTTCGAGCCGCCCCTATCGACCGCCGCATCGGAGCATTCGGCAGTCTGGAGTCGCGCTGGCCGGTGGCCGGCACGGTGCTGGCCCAAAACGGAACGATTTATGCCGCGGCCGGTCGGGCTCCCGATGCGGACGGCGGCATCCACGTACATGCGCTTGATCCAAGCAGCGGCCAGCCTCGCTGGTCACAGAGGGTGAACGATCGCAACTTCAACGGAGTCTGCGACTACCTGATTGGCGATGGTGAGAACGTCTTTTTGTCCGAATGGCGTTTCCAGACGGACGGCAGCAACGGACGCTGCCCAGACAGGAACCACTATCACCACAACAAGATCGGCCTGCTGGAGACCGCTTGGACGAAAATAGAGATACGCTATAATAAATTTGGAAGACGACAGGCCCGAGGGGAACAAGGCGACTTCCTGGCCTTCTGCGATACCAGCGAAGACTTCGTTGTCTGCAGGGGAAGAACCCTCTTCCTGAAAGGAACCTCCGAATGGACCGTTGAACTGCGAGGACAGCCGACAGCCCTGGCCATGACAGCATCACATGTGATTGTCGGGGGCGGCAACTGCCGGGTCGACGACAACGACGGCGGCTACGTCTGGCTGCTCAATCGTGCCGACGGCACCCTGGCACAGGAGATGGAACTGCCCGCAACCGTCATCGCCGACGGCATATCGGTCGCTCACGGCATGCTGTTTGTCAGCACTCGTGATGGACATGTACATGCCGCACGGGGGGCCGGACGATGATCTGCTATCTGATCCTCAGGCTGACACCGATCGCATGATAATGGTAATCCATGCCGTCCCACAGCAAACCTCGGCATACTCTCGTGCCCCCCTCATGTCCCTGAGGTCCGGTCATGTCGTACGTCCCTCAACGGTTGCGCCAAGCCACCGGGCTGAATCCGGTCGCCCGGCGAAAGACACGGGCGAAGTAGCCGGCACTGGCAAAGCCGTTCTGTTCGGCGATGGTACGGATCGACAGATGCGGTGCTGTACGCAGCATGCGCCGGGCGCGCTCCAGGCGCACGGTCTCGACCAGACGGGCGAAGCCGTATCCGGCTTGTTGATGACAGAGATTGGAGAGATAGTTGGCACTCAGGCCCAGTTCGGCAGCGACACTGCCACGGCTCAGCTCCTGATGACAATGCATGGAGACATGCTCCTGCACCCGTCGCCAGGTCGCCGCCGCCTTGCCGGGCTGCTCACCGGCACAGCGTTGGGCATGCTGGAGGGCCATGCGCAGCAGCACTCCGACCAGGCCCGGGGCTCCACAGTCATCACCGTGTTGTTCCGCCAGTCGATCCAGGGTCCGAGCCACCAGCACCCCCGGTTCACCCAGGGGCATGGGAACATGGTAGGCCCAGGATCGCCGCTGCGGAGGCTGGCCTGGGGCATGACGCCCCAGGGAGAAGCGCAGGAACAGGGGACGAAGGGTGATGGCCAGATACCAGCACGAACGCATACCCGAAGTGTCCTTGATCGAACCAGGAGCAAACCAGATAGCCTGTCCAGGACGCAGACGCCGCGATCTGATCCGCTCGCCGGACAGCCAACGATTGTCCCAGCAGCCCTTTAGGACGATGACCAGACGGGAATCGGGGTTGCGTTTGAATCCTTCAGGACGGACGCCTCCGGCTGGCACCAGATCAAGACGATGCGGCCAGGCACACGAGACCACGGCTGCGACACGATCACAGAACGCCGACAGATCATGGACCGGGTCTGGACCAAGAAGGAAGTCTGGGGAATGTGTCATTTGTACCATATTGATGATGAAGATGTCCTCGCAAGTCCTGACCCAACGAGCTATGATCAGGCCATGATCAACGCATTCTCCGCCTGTCCTCTGCATGGCTCCTCCATGCAGCCTGCCATCATATGTGTCATCCGTTGCCTTATGATGGCCCTGTTCCTGTGGAGCATCAGTTGCGGTCGAGGTATGGCGACAGACCGGATGGACGCGGAACCGACTGTCCAGGTCACCATCCCGGATGATGACGAACGGACCATCACCCTTGGCCTGCTGATCCCAGGATTGCACCATCTGGTCATTGATCACGATGCGCCGACCCCCCTGATCGTCGCCGTCGTGTCAGAGGACAGTGATCCCGTGACCCAACGACCACTGCTCGTCCTGCCCCAGGGCATCCGCCAGGAGCCCATCGAGGCCGAAAACCACCCGACTGCCGGGCGTTGGACCTATGAACTGCATCACCATCCGGATCCGCCATGGCGCATCAGCCTCCAGGTGTACAGACTCCGCCGGACCCTGGGCCTGATCCTGGATGGAGACAGCTCGGCCGTCGCCATCCCATACACCTTCGGGATCTTTGATGGAACCAAACCTCTGACCATCGAATGCTGGCTGCGCCTACGACGCCTGCCCATCGACCATGACTGGCAGCGGGCCCCGGTGGCCATCCATCTCATGGGCGAGGCCGTTCTGCGCCTGGGCCTGGCTGATGGCTGCAGCAGCCCCGACCGTATCGGCATCCGCGGTCGCTTTGCTGATGCCGGCTGGCATACACCGGCGGAATCGGAACCCCTGACAGTCGCCACCTGGTACCACATCGCTGTCACCTACGATCCCCACAGCGGCTGGACCATGTATCAGGACGGGCAGGCCGTCAGCAGCAGCACATTGACCGAGGGCATCACGACCAGCAACGCAGACAGCTTTATTGGTGCCGACCCCAATCCGCGCGTACAGCGACATTTCGACGGTGCACTGCGTGACGTACGTTTCTGGAACACGGCTCGTACAGCAGAGGACATTCGCTCGACCATGCAGACGCGCCTGGATGGCGATGAGGCCGGCCTGGTGGCCTACTGGCCCCTCGACCACGAATCGGGCCCGGAGGCCCAGGATCTTGCTGCTGGCCGTCGTCATGGTCGCCTGATGGGCAATGCCAGATGGGGGGTGACTGATATCGCCGTCCACACGCTGGACGATACGCCATCTTTGACCGGGCTACGCCAGATACTGCCAGCGCTCTGTGATGATGGTCGCAAAGTGGCCCTGATCCGGATCGCCGACATGGGGGGAGACAGCGCCGAAACCGTATTGAGCCGATATGTAATCGATGACCCCTCGACCCAGGTCCGGCTCACTGCCGGTCGCGGCCTGGCCCGACTCGGCCTGACAGCAAGCATCCCGACCCTCATCACAGCCATGGACGATCCGGACGCCGAGATCCGCGCCACTGCCGTGACCGCCCTCCGCACCCACTCTGCACAGGCCCATCCAGCGCTCATCAAGGCTATTACGGGCAACCGCAATGATGCCGGACGACTGCTCATCATTGAAGAAGTGCAACGACAACAGATACGTGAAGCCGTCCCCATGCTCTGCCGGGTCGTGCAGCAGGACCATTCTAGCACGCTGCGCATCGCCGCGCTCACGGCCCTTGGCTCAATCCTCGCTGGACAGCCCGACGAGGAGGCCTTGACCAGCATGCAGGCGGCCCTTGCTGCAGACGAGCCAACGCTGCGTAGTACTGCGCTCCTGGCCCTGGCCCAGATGGGCGGAGACGAGGCAACCCGCATGCTCCTGGCATCGCCCCAGGCCGACTGGCCGATGTGGGGCTATGATCCCCAGCACAGCGGCATCTCCCCCATGGCCTTCCTGCTGGACCGCAGCGTACATCTGCAATGGCGGCGGCGAATGCCCCTGCCACGCCGGGCTTGGGGCCCCCAACCGGATGACGCCGACAAGCTGGAGTTCGACCGCAGCTACGCCCCGGTGGCAGCCGATGGCAGGATCTTCGTCACCTGCATGACCACTGACAGCCTATCGGCCTATGACCTCGACAGCGGCGCGCTCCTGTGGCGTTTCCATGCCGATGGTCCCATGCGTCTGGCACCAGCAGTCTGGCGGGATCGGGTCATCGCCATCAGCGACGATGGCCATTGCTATGCCCTGAATACTACCGACGGCCGCCTGCTCTGGCGTCACGCCGGGCGACCAACCGCGCATCGGGTCCTGGGCAATGAACGCATCATCAGCATGTGGCCAGCACGCGGGGCCCCGGTCGTCGCCGACGGCACGGTGTATTATGCCGCCGGCATCTGGCCCTTCCTCGGCACCTTCTTGTTTGCCCTTGATGCCGAAGACGGCCGCGAGATCTGGGCCAATACCGGGCATGCCTTCGCCTGGAACCGGCAACCGCATGGCGGCGCCTACGCCTTCGCCGGGCTCGCTCCCCAGGGCTATATCGCAGTGGCCAACGATCGTCTGGTGGTCTCCGGCGGGCGGGCCCTGCCGGCCCTGTTCGACCGCCAGGATGGCCGCCTGCTGCACTACCAGGGAGACGGCAGCAGCAGAGGTGTCAAACGCGTCGGCGGCTACCGCGTCCGGATTCACGAAGGTCATTACTACAACCATGGGCGTAGCTATGTCCTTCAGACCGGGGCACTGGATGGCCTCGCTGACCTCGAACACCGGGCAATCACCACCCTCGACAAGGCCATCAGCACCATCACCGACCAGCTCGACGCCGCTCCGGCCACGGCCCTGGTGGCCGGCGACCGGCTGGTGGTTGTCAGCGAGACTGGCACCCTCCATGTCTTTGGACCACAAGCGGTCAACACCATCGAGCATCCGGTGCTTGCTTACTCGCCGGTTCTCCAGGACGATACCATCGGTCGGCTGGCGGATGTGATTCTAGCCCATGCCCAAAGCGGCTATGGCCTGATGCTCGGCCTGGATGACGGCCGGCTGTTGGAAGCGCTGGCCCTGCGCAGCGAGATGCATCTGGTCGGCATCGATGCCGACCAAAACCGCATCCAGGCCCTGCGCCATCGCTATCATGAGGCAGGCCTCTATGGTGCTGATATCGCCCTGTTCTGCGACGATCCCCTCACCGCCCACTATCCTGCCCATATCAGCAACCTGATCGTGATCCCTGATGCCAGCATCTTCGGCGTGACACTGACTGATCTCTTGCAGGAAGCAGTCTACCAGCGCCTGCGCCCCTACACCGGCACCGCCGTCATCCTGGGCGCCACAGCAACCCAGCGCCAAGCCCTGTTGGCCTTTGAGGCTGACAATGGTCAGGTCCTGGAAACACCCGACGGACCCATCCTGATCCAACGCACCGGCCCCCTACCCGACAGTGGCCGATGGACCCACCAACATGCCGATGCCGCCCAGACGGGCATGTCGCAGGACGCTCGGGCACGCCCCCCTCTGGCCCCCACCTGGTTTGGCGGCCCGACCAACGAACATGTACTGCCACGCCACACCACTGGCCCTCGGCCCCAGGTTGCTGGTGGCCGGGTCGTCCTCCTGGGCGTCGAGACGCTCAGCGCCCGTTGCGTCTTCACGGGTCGCGAACTGTGGCGACGTGAGTTCCCCGGCATCGGCCACCCCTTTACCAACCGTGAGCTTGAGGAACGGTGGCGCAGGGGCGAAGAGGTCTACATGACCAACATGCCAGGAGCGACCTACATCGGCAGTCCACTGGTGACGCTACCCGATGCCGTCTATCTACGTCATCAGGGCCAGGTCCTGCGGCTTGATCCTGACAGCGGCGAGACCCGGGCAACATTCACCCTGCCCGCCCGCACAGCGACCGGGGCCTCCGACTGGGGACACCTGAGCGTTGTCGGCGAGGTCCTGCTGACCACCAGTGATCCCCATATCTTCGATGCCGGCCGGATCGGTCAGGATCCAGCCAATTGGGATGGCACCTCCAGCGAGCGCCTGATCGCCCTCGATCGTCACGACGGTCGGATGCTGTGGCATCGTGATGCTGCCGTCGGTTTCCGTCATAATGCCATCGCCGGCAGCGGCGACCGGGTCTTCGTCATCGACGCTCTGAGCGAACAGGCCCGCCAGCATGACGCCCGTCGGGGGCGGACCAGCACCCCAGCCCGCATCATGGCCCTCGACCTGCCCAGCGGTACCGAACGGTGGAGCACAGACAGCGAGGTATTCGGCACCTTCCTGAGCTACAGCCAGGAGCATGATGTCCTGGTCGAAGGAGGCAGCAGCGATGGCCGTCGTCACCTGCCGGATGAGCCGACTGATCGCCTCATCGCCCGCCGTGGCAGTGATGGCAGTATCCTCTGGCAGCACAACGACGGCGGTCGGGGACCACGCATCCTGCACGGGGATGAGATCATCCCCTCCATCACCCGTTCCGGCGACAGTGCCACCGTCAGTCTGCTGACCGGGGATCCCTATCTGCGGCGTAATCCTCTCCATGACGAACAGGAAGCCTGGTCCTATTGGCGCAGCTACGGCTGTGGGGCCAGCAACGCCAGCACCCACCTGCTGCTATTCCGTTCAGGCGCGGCCGGTTTTACCGACCTCCGCGGTGATGGCGGCACCGGAAACTTCGGTGGCTTCAAGAGCGGATGCACCTCGAACATGATCGCCGCCGATGGCCTGCTCATCGCCCCCGACTATACCCGTACCTGCACCTGCTCCTACCAGAACCAGACCTCCATCGCCATGATCCACATGCCAGAGATGGAGATGTGGACCGCCAATCACGCCCGGCGCGAACCTCCCGAGCGGCTACGCCGGGCCGGCATCAACTTGGGCGCACCCGGTGATCGCCGGGCAGACGACGGCATTCTGTGGAACCACTTTCCCCGCCGCGCACCGAGCGTTGAACATGACGTGGTCACCACACCAGATGATCCCGCAACCTTCCATCGCTTCTCCCTGTTCCTGCACCAGGGTGACGGCATCCCCTGGGTGGCAGCCTCTGGCCTGCGTGATCTGCGCAGCCTGACCCTGCGCGGGGTCAACGGTGGGGAGGCCCGATATCGGATCACCCTCCACTTCTCGGAGCCCGATGGACTTGAGGCCGGTCAACGCCGCTATGACATCCGTATCAATGGCCAGATGCTCCACCGTGATTTCGACATCGTCAGTGCCGCCGGTGGTCCGCACCGTCCGACCACGCTGGTCTTCGACGACATCGCAATCGCGACGGACCTGCACATTGAACTGCTGCCGAGCGAAGACAGCATCCACTTGCCGCTGCTCAGCGGTGTCGCAATTGAGGCTCGATCTCTGTCAGAGGAATGAACCATGATCACTCGCCTCCCCTTGTGCCCCTCCCTATTCATCATGCTCAGTCTGGCCGCCTGTGGCAGTAGCCAGCCCGATGCCACCACCCAGGCCACTCCCATGGCCTATGAAGAGGGCGTCTTCGAGCCGCTTGACAGTGACCGCACGGTCATCATCCACTGCGGTAATTCCATGCGTCCCGGGGCTGAGGCCCTGGCCGCCCGTTTCCAGCGCGAGACCGGCATCGGGGTGCGGTTCAACTTCGGCGGTTCCTCGCAACTGATCGCCGCCATCGAACTGGGCCAGCAGGGCGATCTCTATCTGCCCCACGATCCCTACGCCGCCATGCTCGACAGCAAGGAGCTACTCGATCGCTACGTCGTGCTGGGCCATATCGAGCCTTTGCTGATCGTCGCCCCAGGCAACCCCTTGGTCATCACAGAGCTCAAGGACCTGGCCCGACCCGGACTACGAGTCGGACTGACCGACCCCCGCTATGCGACCGCCGGCAAGCTGACCGTGGCAGCGGTCGAAAGCCTGGGCATCGCCGACGCTTTCATGGCCAATGTCGCCATGGAGGGCCGCAGCCACAACGATGTCGCCCTGGGTGTCCTCCAAGGCCATCTTGATGTCGGGGTGGTCTGGAACTTCATCGCCCATCATTATCAAGACCAACTCGACACGGTGCCCAGCGGCTTCGATTTTGCCGAGACCCGGGTGACCCTCTGTCTGCTCACCCATGCCGAGAACCGCCGCGAGGCCGAGGCCTTCATGACCTTCGCCGACAGTGATCAGGCCCGGACCCTGTTCGCCGAGCACGGATACGTCAAAGAGAGCAGACAACCATGATCACCAAGCCGTCTCCATGCCTGCTGTACTGCCTGCTGCTGCTGGGCCTGACCGGCCACCCGGCCGAAGCCTGCGCCATCCCCGTGGCCCACTTCGCCCTGGAGCACTGGCAACCCGACAGCTACCGCCTGCGCCTCGTGCATGCCGGTGATCTGCCGGACAGCCTGGCCGGCCGTCACCGCAGTGCCAATCTGGTCATCGACCTGCAGTTGGATCCGACAGCGACCACCACCCGCATGGAATTACGACGACG
>SLQH01000393.1 GCA_007131555.1 Planctomycetota bacterium
ATGGCCCGGATCTTCACCGGTACCGACGGTGTCACCCTGCCCCTGAGCGAGACCCTGCGCTCGGTCGAAGCCATCATGAGCGGCGCCTACGACCACCTGCCCGAGGCCGCCTTCCTCTACGTTGGCAGCATCGAGGATGTCGAGGTCAAAGCCAAGCGCTTCAAGGCCTGAACACGCCCGCTTCAGTCTAAATGCGGCTTGCGGCTTGCGACTGTAGGGTTGCTCTGCAAGACGATATAAACAGATTCAGGCTTTCACCCAGAAGGTGAACGAACTCTGGCTGCGTATGTCCGCTTGAGAAGCAACCCTAAAGCCTAAAGTCCATAGCCGAACTGCCGTTTTTAGGGTAACCCACCCGAAATCCAGAAGCATCTGCTTCAGACTCCGGCCCGGCCGGCGACAAGGGGATGTGATTCGATCGAGGAGCCCCTAGCATGTCGCCATCATGATGGATGCCGATGATCATGCCCAGGCGGCGGCAGCCGCAGTGGAGGCCGATCAGCGTCTGGGGCGGCAGCGGGGCTTGGCTTCGCTGCTGCGCTTGGCGGTGTTCGCGCTGATCGTGTTCCTGGTGATCCTGTCGCTGGAGTCCGGCAGCCAGATGGCGGTGCTGGGTGCGGCCGGGGGCATGGTCGGCTTTGTCGCTCTGGCCCTGTGGATCGGCCGTTTGGACGACCGTCGGGGCCATCAACAGCGTCTGGCCGGGTATCATCGTCGGGGTACCGAGCGCATGGCCGGGGTCTGGGACCACGGTCAGGATGACGGCGCGGCCCTGGTCACCGGCTGGCATCCCTATGCCCGTGATCTGGACCTGATCGGTCCGGGGGGCCTCTACGCCTTGCTCAACACCGCCGGCAGCACCGCCGGTCGTCAGGCCCTGGGGCGCATCCTCCTGGATGATGACGAGGCGTCGGATCAGGTCCTGGTCCGGCAGCAACAGGTTGCGGCCCTGACCCCGGCCCATGCCTGGCGGGCGGAACTGGCGGTCAGTACCGCTGAGGATGCCGTCCGGGCCCGGTCGACCGCCAGTGGGACCGGCCTGATGGCCGACTGGCTGGGTCGGCGAGGCGACCCGCCCCCGCCCTGGCTGGCCCTGCCGGTGTGGCTGCTGCGCCTGCTGGCGGCCGGGGTGATCATCACCCTGGCCACGGTGGCCGGGACCGAGGGCCTATGGCTGGGCCTGCTGATCATGGCCATTGCCTACTATCCCCTGAACCTGTACTGCGTCAGACGCTGGGCCGGGGCCCTGCGGGCCGAGGACGCCCGGTCCCAGGTGGTCCGTCAGGCCCGTGGTCTGGCTGTGCTGGCCCAGGCCCCGGGTCAGGCTCCGGCCCTGGAATCCCTGCGGCAGCAGGCCGGTGCCGCTGCTGCGGCCCTTGAGTCCCTGGCCCAGATCCTGGATGCCCACGCCAAGCGGGCCAATGCCCTGTGGCTGGTGGTGGGTGGCATCATCCTGATCGAATGGCGCAACGTGATCCGTCTGCATGCCTGGGCCGACCAGCACGGATCATCCTACGCTGCGTGGTTGGAGGTCCTGGGTCAGGGCGAGGCCCTGGCCTGCCTGGCGACCTGCGCCGCCGAACAGGGTGGCTGCCAGCCTGAGATTGTTGATCATGGGCCGGTGTTCGAGGCCGAGGAATTGGCCCATCCCCTGCTGCCGAGGGCGACCCGGATCGGCAATGACATCCATCTGGAAGAGGGTCAGGTGCTGCTGCTGACCGGGGCCAACGCCTCGGGCAAGAGCACTTTCCTGCGCAGTGTCGCCCTGGCCCAGGTGATGGCCCGTCTGGGCCTGCCGGTCTGCGCCCGCTCCTGCCGCCTGCGTCTGTTGCGTCTGGCCACGGTGATGCGGGTCCATGATGACCTGCTGGCCGGGCGCAGCCGGTTCCAGGCCGAGGTCGAGGCCCTGCGCCGGGTCCTCGACCTGGTCGAGGCCAGCCAGGGCCGGGTGCTGCTGGTCCTCGACGAGATCCTTGGTGGCACCAACAGTCGCGAGCGTCATCTCGGGACCCGGGCCATCCTCGACCACCTGCGTGGCCGTGACGCCCTGGCCCTGGTCAGCACCCACGATCTGGCCCTGGCCGACCTCGCCAGCGACGAAGCGCAGCGCTTCCACCTGGCCCACTTCGCCGACCGCGCCCGTCTGGATGGCGACGCCCAGGGCCACGGCGCCGATGTGATCTTCGATTACCGCCTGCGCCCCGGCGTGGTCGCCAGCACCAACGCCCTGGCGGTGATGCGCTCGGCCGGTCTGCCGGTGCCACCGGGGGCCTGAGAGCCTGTCAGGAATAGACTGGTTGGCCTGTTCAACCCCGGACTCGCCAGTAACTACTGCCCAACCAAAGCCACCACGGAGCACCGGGCCTTGGCCCGCGTGCCTATGCGTGGTTTCCATGTCTTCGCCAAGTGCCAGCTTGATCGTCGGCAGAGCGCCTGGGCTACGGCTCGCAGCTACCGCGACTCATGAACATCAGCGGCAACCTAGAGCGCTAGCGGGGTTCGGTACCGATGGCGCCGCCCCAGCCTCTACTGGTCTCAAGAATCATCGCCCGCCAATGTACACGGGCCAAGTAGTAGCGCCGGCTTCAGCCGGCACGGATGGTGGGCTTCAGCCCGCCGTTCCATCACCAAACACCAGATCCCTTCCATCAATCGCCCAAGGCATCCATCCACTACTCTTCAGCCCCCCAAAAACCATCGCCCAACACAAACCCACCACGGAGCACCGGGCCTTGGCCCGCGTGCCTACGCGTGGTTCCCATGTCTTCGTCAGGTGCCAGCTTGATTGTCGGCTGGGCGCCTGGGCTACGGCTCGCAGCTACCGCGACTCATGAACATTAGCGGCAACCAAGAGCGCTAGCGGGGTACGGTACCGATGGCGCCGCCCCAGCCTCTACTGGTCTCAAGAATCATCGCCCGCCAATGTACTCGGGCCAAGGCCCGGTACTCCGGGTAGTAATGCGGCTAGGCTGTCGGCAACAGACCGACACATCGCTTGGCCTCTTTCAGCCCCGGACTCACCAATAACTACCGCTCATCACAAAGCCACCACGGAGCACCGGGCCTTGGCCCGCGTGCCTAGGCGTGGTTCCCATATTTTCGCCAAGCGCCAGCCCGATCGTTGGCAGGGCATCTCAGCAATGCCCGGTGCCGTGCTCAGTAACTATTCCCTACAGGCTGGCGCTCGTCAACAATGTCGGTTGCAAACCAGCCGCATCGGGGCCAGCGTGTGCTTGCCTGGCCAGGCTCAGGCCCACACTGGTCGCCATGAGCAACCATGAACATCTCCAGCAGCACGTCGATGACATCTGTCGCCGGGCCCGGCCGGCGGCGCGGGCCCTGGCCATCCTTGATGACGACCGACGGCGGGCCGGTTTGCGGGCGGCGGCCCAGGCCGTGGCCCAGGCCGAGGCGCGGATCCTGGCGGCCAATGCCGAGGATCTTGCCGCAGCCCAGGACCAGGGACTGAGCGCGGCGATGTGCGATCGTCTGCGTCTGGACCCGGAGCGCTTGGCCGGCATCGTCGGCGATATCGGTCGGGTGGCCGGCCAGCCTGATCCGGTGGGCCGGGTCCTGGAGGAGCGGACCATCGCCCAGGACCTGCAGCTGCGCAAGATCAGCGTGCCGATCGGGGTCATCGCCATCATCTTCGAGAGCCGGCCCAACGTCACCGTCGATACCGCCGCCTTGTGCCTGCGCTCAGGCAATGCCTGCATCCTGCGCGGCGGCAAGGAGGCGGTGCATTCCAACCGGGCCCTGGCGGCGGCCTTCGCCGAGGGTCTGGCCAGCGCCGGCATCCCCGCTGATGCAGTGCAACTGGTGGGTGAGCAGGATCGGGCTCTGCTGCCCCTGCTGCTGGCTCGTGACCAGGACATCGATCTGGTGGTGCCCCGTGGGGGCGAGGGGCTGATCCGGGCGGTGGTGGAGATGTCGCGGATCCCGGTGGTCAAGCATGACAAGGGGGTCTGCAGCCTCTATGTCCACGCCGCCGCCGATCAGGACATGGCCCTGCGGCTGATCGTCAACGCCAAGTGCCAGCGGCCAGGGGTCTGCAATGCCATCGAGAACCTGCTGGTCGACGAGGCCATCCTGGCCCAGTTCCTGCCCCGCCTGGCGACGGTGATGGCCCAGGAGGGGGTCCGCCTGCGCGCTGATCGCCAATGCCAGCCCTTGCTGCCGGGATCCGAGGCGGCCAGCGAGAGCGACTGGTCGACCGAGTATCTCGACCTGACCCTGGCTGTGGCGGCGGTGCGCGATGTCGCAGCGGCGATCGACTTCACCAACACCTACGGCAGCGGCCATTCCGACGGCATCATCAGCGCAGACGAGGTGGCCGCTGCGGCCTATCTGCGCGGGGTCGACTCGGCGGCGGTGTACCGCAACGCCTCGACCCGCTTCACCGATGGCGGCATGTTCGGCCTTGGGGCCGAGGTCGGCATCTCGACCAACCGCCTCCATGCCCGCGGGCCGATGGGGGCCGCCGACCTGTGCACCTACAAGTACGTGGTCGAGGGCCAGGGCCAGGCCCGGTCATAGCCGGCGCTGTCAGCCGTCCTCGCGCCATTCCAGGATCAGTTCGATCATTTGGGCGGTATTGTCGACGATCGACCACTGGGTGCTGAATGGTCGGATGATGATATGGGCTGGTCGATCAACGTAGCGTCACGGTTCACAGCGACGGCGATAGTTGGTCCAGGTCACTGGGCTGCCGTCATCCCAATGATCGGCGCCGGGACGCAGTCCCAGCAGGATGGGGTGATCGGGATTGGGCAGCAGAGACAGGAAGCGTTCCTGGTCGGCGGCTGTGGGCAGACAGGGGGCTGTGGCCTGGAGATGGCGGGCGATCTGGCGCAGGCGGTGGATGGGGACTTCATGCTGGGTGCGCAGCCATTGCCGGCCGTCGCTGGTGATGGCCAATGAGCGCAGCAGGTCGGCATCCTCTTCGCGCAGGCCCAGGGCCAGGGCGATGCTGCGGCATACGTTGGTCGGCTGGCTGTCCTGGGTCCATTGCTCAAGACAGCTGCGCAGCTGGCCGGTGGGAATCGGATTGTCAAAACAGGACAATATCTGGCGGGGTGGGAAGGCCTCGATCGGCCAGAGATCGGTGATCCGGTTGTTATCGATGTGTAGGACCAGCAGGGGCATGTCCTCCAGGGGCGACAGGTCCTGGATCTGGTTGTGGTCAATATGCAATTGCTTGAGGTCCATGCCGCGTAGGGGGGCCAGGTTGCTGATGCTATTGTAGGCAGCGAACAGATAGTGCAGTGGCATGCCGGCTAGAGGGCCCAAGTCGCTGATCCGGCAATTGTTGATGCAGAGTGTATGGAGCTGACAGCGGCGTAGCGGAGCCAGATCAACAACCGCCGTATGGCTGATGTTGAGGTCACGCAGTTCCTCCTGGCCGATCGCCTCAAGATCACACAAGCCGTCATTACGACTGAGGTCCAGTTCGCGCAAGGGGAGGTCGCGTAGGGGGGAGAGGTCGGTGATGGCGTTGCGGCTGACATCCAGTTCCTCCAGAGGGCAGTCTGCCAGGGCCTCAAGGCCGGTCAGGCGATTGTGTTTGAGGGTCAGGCTACGTAATTCATGCCCGGCCAGTGGACCGAGGTCGGCGATATGGTTGTTGCCGGCCCTCAAGTGGATCAGAGGGCATCCGGCCAGGGGTGAGAGATCGCTGATGTGATTATTGTGGCAGCGCAGGTCGTAGATCGGGAGCTTGCTCAGGGGTGAGAGGTCCTTGATCTGGCCGAAACTGACATCCACTACCAGGCCTTGAGGATGGAGTTCGATGTGGGCCTGGGGCCAGGCCTCACGAATTCGACGCTGGAACTCCGGCAGCTGGCGCTGCCACAGCAGCAGGCGGTCCACAGCCGCCAGACTCTGTTCAGCCTGACGGCGGGCGTTGTCGTCATGGGCCACACGTACGGCATCAGCGAGAATGTCGCGCGCGGTCTCGGTGCGACCATAGTGGAGATGGCGTTGCCCCAACTCAATCAGATTGATGCGTTGCTGGCAGGGCAGGGTTTCGACTGTCAGGGCCTCAATCTGATAGATTCCGTTCCAGCCAAAGAGTCCGACACGAGCATGGTTGGTGCCGAACAAGGGGTTGGCATCGTCGACCTCGGCGATGTCCTTGCCGTCTACCGCCAGGCGCAGTCGGGAGCCGATGCGGGATACCTCGACAGTCAAGCGGCGGTTCTGGTGCAGCGGTATGTCGGGTTCATCAAATAGCACGGTGCCCTGGCGGTAGATACGATTGCAGGTATTGTTGAAGGCTCCGTATTTCACTTCGTACCCGCTGCGGAAGGTATTGACGGGGTCGCTGCTCTCAGTGGCCGCCAGAAAGCAGCTGACGTCACAGGGTTGTGGCGACAGACAGCGACAGGTCCATCGCAGTCGGACATCACCGAGCACCGCTTGGCGCAGCAGCAGCAGGCCGGGTTGGGTGGCGGCGAAACGCCAACTGCCGTCAGCCTCGGCAATCCGCCCCCCGATGGGCTGCCAGGCAGCGTCGAGATCATCGTGGGTGAGATCGAACACAGTGCGCCAGCGCAGATCGTCACGGCGTCGTTGCCGTTCTTCCACCCGCACCAGGCGGCGGGTGGCACGGCGGCGGTCGACCTGCTGCCGTTGGCGTTCAAGGAGCTGTTCGCGCAGTGCGGCATGGGTCGGATCATGGCTATGGAGGAGGCTGGCGGCCAGATCCAGGTCATCGCGGCGCAAGGCCAGATTGGCATGGGCCAGTCGAATGCGTGACAGACCCTGGCGGGCCTCCTGATTGCGCGGCCACAGTTCCAGAGCTTCCTCACAGCCGAATCGGGCATTGTTGAACAGACGATAATCGCCTGCGGCGATGGCCCGATCAAGGGTCTGCAAGGCCCGGTTGCTGACCATCATGCTGTGGGCATGTTCCTCAAAAATCCCGAGGCGATCACGAAAGGCAGTGACCGATGTCGGTCGATCTGAAGGCTTTTCAGCCATGGCCTGTCGGGCGATGTCCATCAGTTCGCCGCGCTGCTTGACCGCCCGGATATGGTTTGCAGCGGCTTGTTTCAGACAGCGTTCGCAGTCGCGGGCGGGATGGGGCGGCAGGCCGGTCAGGATTTCAAACAGCACGGCCCCCAGCAGATAGATGTCACTGGCGATGCTGAGGTCGGTGCCACGCGCCATTTCCGGGGCCATGTAGGCCGGAGTGCCGGTGATCGACCTGTCGTTGTCGGCCTGATCAAGGGGAATGGCGACGCCCCAGTCCATGACCTGGACCTCGCCATAGCTGCCCAGCATCACGTTGGCCGGCTTGATGTCGCGATGGATGATGCCCTGATCATGGGCATAGGACATGGCGTCGCATACCGACAGCAGGATGCGCAGGTTGTCTTCAAGGCTCAGTTCGCGGATGCTGTGGTCCCAGCCCTGGCCATCGACCAGACGCAGGATCAGGATCTCACGACCATCCTGATCGGTGATGAGGTCATGGACCGGTACGATATTGGGGTGGTTGAGGCGAGCGGTCAGGGTCGCCTCAGCGAGGAAGTGTTGGCGTTGTTCGGGATCATTGGTGGTCAATACCTTGCCGGCCACCATGCGCGCGGTCGGCAGGTGACAGAGGCGGTGGATGGTGCCGTAGGAACCGGCAGCGATGGTCTCCAGCAGAGTGTATTCAGCCGGAGCTTCGGTGCCGACCCGAGTCGGGCGTGGACGACATGTCGACTGGCCAGCGGAGGTGGCGTCGTGGCGCTGGGTGGCCTGGGCATTGACCGGTTGACGCAGCGTATCGTCAGGATTGGAATGGGCAGGGCTGGCGGTCATGTTGCCGACCATTCAATGATGCAGCCAGCGCTGATGTCTGGGCGTGATTGCGGCAACAGGTGTTCATGCAACAGCAGGGGAGTACCGGCCTCAACCCAAGGCGGCAGGGCCAGGGTGGTGTTCAGGGGAGCTCCGTTGGCCCAGTGCTGATCGCCCTGGCGCAGCCCCAGCCAGCATGTGGGGAGCATGCCATGCAAGGCCTTGAAGCGTGCCAGCAGGGAGGGCCGTTCCAGGCAGATCAGTTGTCCGCCCAAACGCCGCGCCAATTGCTCGGCCTCGTCGTAGGGCAGGGCGTTGTGTGACCAGAGCCAGGCGCGATCACCAGCGGGCTGGGCTTGATTGCGCAGGGCCTCCACATCATTGTGGCGGAGGGCCAGCTCCATGGCCAGAAGATTCCTGTTGCGATGCATCAGGGCAATGTCTTCCCAGAGAACCAAGAGTTGCTCTAACTGGGCATCGCTGATGGGATTGTCAGTACAGCATAGCATCGGCGGTGGGTGATCGATCACAGGGCCAATATCGCTGAGCTGATTGCTGGACAGCATCAGGCGCTGTAGGGCGTTGTCAGCAATGGGGCTGAGGTCTTCGATGCGGTTGCTCGACAGATTGATGCTGGTGGCAGGATGACCACGCAGGGGAGTCAGGTCGACAATGCGATTGTTGGCCAAGTGCAGGTATTGAGTCTCAACCGTGGCCAGGGCGGTCAGGTCCTCGATCAGATTGTCGCTCAAATATAACGATGTCAGACGCAGGTCACCCAGAGGCTTGAGGTCGGCGATGGCATTGCCAGTGAGCTTGAGGTTGCGCAGTGGCATGCCGGACAAGGGGCGCAGATCGTGGATCTGGTTGTAATTGGCATCGCAACTGAGCAGCGGCATGTCGGTGATGGCTGACAGATCGGTGATCAGATTGCCATTGCAGAACAGGCGTTCCAGCTTGCGTGTGCGCAGTGGACCCAGGTCGGCAATGCGGTTGCCGCTACAATTGAGCTGGGCCA
>SLQH01000170.1 GCA_007131555.1 Planctomycetota bacterium
ATGTCGGATCGATTGTCGGCCGCGTAGCCCACCAGTTGTTCCGGGGCCACGTATTGCGGCGTGCCAAAAATTTCGTCCGAGTGGTCCTCCATGATGTCCTCGCGCACCCGGGCCAGTCCCAGGTCGGCCAGCTTGACCTGGCCGTCATTGCCCAGGATGATGTTCTCAGGTTTGACGTCACGGTGGATGAGGCCTTTTCATGGGCAAAACGCAGGGCATCGGCAATCGCCCGGATATGCTGCAAGGCGACGGCTTCCGGCATCGGGCCATCCTCGTTGACGATCTGCTTGAGTGTCCGACCGGCGACATACTCCATGGAAAAGTAGTGCCAACGGCCACTGGAACCGCAGTCGTAGACGTGGATCAGGTTGGGATGTGAGAGGTTGGCGGCGGCTCTGGCCTCCCGCAGGAAGCGCTCGACGAACTGCTGATCCTGGGCCAGACGTGGGGCCAGGATCTTGACCGCGACCTCGCGATCGACCGATTCCTGGCGGGCCAGGAAGACTCCCCCCATGCCGCCCATGCCCAGGCGTCGCAAGAGGGTGTAACCGGTGATGGTCGGCACCACCCGTTTGGGCGGAGGGGTCTTGGTTGCTGAATTGTTCGATGATAGCGGAGGTGTCGTCATGGGTCCTGGTTCCTGGTCATGGTCTGATGCCGGTCAGGTCATCGACCGGCATGCGTTACCTGCGGGCTAGCAGGCACGTAGTCTGATGCCAGGACTATTTCGCAGGCTGCCGCCACAGGGCCGAGCGCGTTATCGGTGCCTCACGGCATCAACGACAACAGGCTTGCGCAGTCGCTTCTGTGCGTTTAGGGTCACTCGTTCTGCCAAGCGGCGGCCTGCTCTGGGGCGCTGTCAGCCAGGGCCTCAAAACGCTGCCGCCAATCAGGGACATTGCGGCGCAGGATGTAGCGATCGCGATGGGTGATGGCGTGGGCCGGCATATGGAGCACGGCTTCGATGGCCTGTTCCCGGTCATAGATTTCGCCATGCAAGAGGTTCCGCATCACTGCCGCCCGATCCTGTTGTTGCAGACGACTGACCAGCAGCATGACGTGATCACGATACTGTGGCCATGGCCACATATCCTGGGCAACGTCGGGCCACTCGACCAGCATGACGTAGCTGAGTCGCGGGTGCTGCAGGCTCAGACGCAGGACCGCCTCTGCGCGATGGGGATGGGAACTGTCCAGGCTGATCAGGTCTTCGCAGATGGCCAGGACCTCATCGTTGCTGAGGGAGGCGGCGCGGTGGTCGATGGTGTCTGGATCAAGCATGCCCAGCAGCAGCCAGCGCCGTCGGGCATCGATGGATGAGGTCCAGAGGTCCTCGATCAGGGCTTGGCGACGTGTCTGGGGCAGTCGTCCGGCCTGATGCTGGGCGGCCAGACGTTGGGCGATGGGCCGGTGGTCGGGCATATCGATGATCAACTGGCGGGCTGCCCGTCGCCAAGCCTGATGGTGGGCAATGGCCAGGACCGGGGTCAGAACGGCGGCCACGCCCAGGCAGATCGGGACCGTCCACAGCAGACGACGATGGCTGCCATTGCGGTGGTGGGCCCAGGCGATGGCCAGCAACCAGGCTCCGCCCAGCAGACAGATGAGGACCAGATCCCAGGATGCCGTCATGGCTCCGCCAACCAGTACGGCGATCAGGTTGTGAACGCCGTGGGCGATGATGCAGGGATACAAGCGGCCGGTGTGGAGATAGATCAGACCCAGGACCGGACCCAGCAACAGGGTCAGGACCACCTGAATGCCGGTGCCATGGGCTGCCGCGAACAGCAGGGAGGACAGGGTGATGGCCGATATCGGTCCGAGGCGGGCGGCAATGTAGGGGAGCAGACGACCCCGGAAGAACCATTCTTCGATGATCGCCGGCAACACCACAAAGCGGATCAGGGTCAGGCCGGCCAGCACAGGTGCGCCGAGATTGTGATGCTGGTCGTAGAATACCAGATGGGCGCCGAACAGGCTCGGTCGCCAGGAGATCAGCAATAGCAGCAGGGACTGCACTGCCGGTTGCAAAAACAGGATCAAGCCAATGGCCAGGGCACTGGCCTGGGCCACCGGCCACGGGGTCATGGTGACTGGCCTGGTCCGCACCATGAGTGCCGAGGCGGCCAGTAACAGCAGGATGGGCAGATGGGCATTGGGCCCCAGGGCGTGGAGGGCCGTGGACCAGGGCATGCCAGGCAGGGCCAGCATCAAGCCCGCGATGCCGAACATGACGCCGCTGCTGTGCAGCACTGCCGAGGCGGCCAGACGGGGAGTCAAGGCTCGACGGCGACGTCCGTCTGTTGTCCGATTATGTCTACCATGTCGCCGCCGTAGCCCGGACCCAGTGCCCACCGGTGATGGCGATGGGCAGGAGTCCGGACTGACGGCAGGATCGATGTCCGGCTGTTGGTTCACCCCATCATGACTCGGTCAGGGTGCGGACTCGGGCATTGAGGCCAGCCAGCTGTTCGCGCATCCGACGATTCTCCTCCATGGCTGAGTCGAGGCGCTCCTGGAGGCGTTCGTTTTCTTCACGATTGGCCTGGACCTGCTGGTCCAGCTTCTGGCGCATGTTCTGGTTGAGACTACGCAGGCTGGCGTTGTCGGCCTTGGCATCGGCAAGATCGCGCTCCAGGCCATGCTGGATGGCGATGAGTTCGTCGCGCTGGGCGTGGGCATGATCCAGTTCATCGCGTAGTTCGCCGGCGGCCTCGGCGGCCTCCAGATTCTCCTCAAGGTCACGATTACGGGCTTGTTGGGCGGCCAGTTCCTCACTGATATTGTGCAGGCGCAGTTCCAGTTCGCCAACGTGGGCGGTCTGGGCTGCGGCTTCATCAAGTTCTGAGCGCAGGGTGCTGAGCTGGGCATCGCGTTCGTCAATGCTGGATTCCAGTTCACCAATCCGGGCTTGCAGGGTGGCGATGGTCGATTCGAGCTCTTCACGCTGGTCGATGGTGGTGGCCTCGGTATTGCGGCGCTGGCGCTGTTCTTCAGTCAAACGGCGCTTGAGATCACCGATCTCCTGGCTGGCACCCTCGCTGATCGAGGCCTCACGGGCCTTGATCTCCTCCAGTTCAGCACGCGATTGCTTGAGGGCGGTACGCAGGCCGGTCAGTTCGTCATTGGCCTTGGTCAGGGCCGCCTCCCGCTCGGTCAGGGTCTGTTCGGTCTTGGCGGCCTTCTTGAGTTGACGGGTCAGTTCCTGATGTTCCTGGGTGAGGGCCCGGATCTGGTCTTCACCGTGGGTGCAGGTCTTGCTGCGTTCCTGCAGGTTCTTCTCCAGCTCGCTGATGGTGCGGTTGCGCTCGTTGAGGCTGTCACCGCGACGTTGCATCTCCTGGGTGACCTGGCTCAGGCGGGCTGCGACCTTCTCGACCACATCAATGGCGGCCTTGACCATCTGGACCCCGGTGTCGGCTCCAGCGCTGTCATCATCCAGGCGCTGGAAGGTCTTGGTGAAACGGCCCAGTTGCATGCCGCTTTTGAGATTGGTCACCGACAGGGCGGCATCGGTCGCGGTGGCCAGATCAACCAGGGAGCCGCCGAGCTGTTTCTGGGCGGCGGTGAGCAGGGCGTTCTGACGGGCCTGTTTGTCGGCTTGGCGGCTCAGACCATCACGTTCAGCCAGGACGGTCTTGAGCTGGGCCTGCAGTTCCTTGGCCTGTTCAGCCCGGGCCCCCAGCTTGTCCACCTCGCTGGTGAGGGCGGCCTGTTCAGTACGCAGCTGGCTGAGTTCCTTGTTGCGGGCGGTCAATTCCTGGCTCAGGCGGTCGACGTCGGCGACGCTGGCCTCATGCTGGGCGCTGACCCGTTCGAGATCGGCTTGCACCTGACGCAGATCGCGCAGGGTGTCGGCCAGTTGCTGGGCCTGCTCCTCATGATCGCCGCCCAGCTTGGCAAGGCGATCCTGGAGATCGGCAATGGCGGTGAAGGTGGTCTTGCGGCGTTCGCGCAGCACATCGCTCATGGCCCGGGCGGCCTGTTGGATGTCTTCGGTCATGTCATTGGCGAAGACCTCGTCGACTTCGCCATCCAGCGCTTCGCCGGCCTCGCCGATCACCGCTTCCAGTTCATCACGGACCAGGGTCAACGGCGGCAGTTCCAAGCGGTCATTGCCGGCCCCGTCGCTTTCGGCGATGGTCAGCAGATGTTCAGCCAAGGCCAACAGGGCCTGGTCGGCATCACGGGCAGTCGTCAACAACTGCTGGATGCGTTCCTCGCGGGCCGTCACCTGGGCGGTGGCGGCACCCAGGGCACCTTCGATCTCCTCAATCCGTTCATTGAGACGGATCTCCTGCTCGCTGGCGGCAGTGGCAGCGGCCTGTGAACGGGCTTCAAGGTCCTCCAACTCATCTTGCAGGCGGGCCACGCTGGCCTGGGCGTCAGCCAACTGGCTGCGGGTGCTGTCTAGCTCGCTCGTGGCGGCCTTCAATTGTTCCTGGAGTGCGGCCCGTTCCTTGTCGAGGCCGTTGTTGCGGCCCTCAAGATCGGCGACATGGCGCTGCAGCAGCTTGACCCGGTTGCTTTGGACCTTGGCTCGTGAGCCCAGGCTCTGGACCAGTTCCCGGCCCAGTTGCAGGGTGGCGGTCATGGCCGCCAGGGGATCCTGACCCTCGTCACCGGCCTTGAGACGTTCGCGCAATTGGTCGAGGTTCTGGGTGTCGTCCTCTTCAGCGAGGGGCAGCAGCGGATCAGGGGCCGCAGCCAGGCTGGTGCTCAGGGCTCGCAGGGCCTTGAGGGACTGCTGTACGGCCCGCTCAACCCCGGCCGCCTGCTCCTGCAGGGCCGCGATGGTCTGTTGGGCCTGGTCGCGCTCTTCTTGCAGGCGTTCGTGTTCGGCACTCTGTTGGCGGGCTTCCTGGGCTTCCAGGTTGGCCAGGTTCTTCTGGACCGAAGCCAGGGCCCGTTGGGCTTCATGGGCCTGCTGGATGAGGGTGCAGAGCCGGGCACTTTCGGCCTGCTGCTGGTCGCGCATATGGGCCAGATCGGGGTTGCGCCCAGCTGCTGGCGCCGTGGTTGCCGTTCTGAGCGCTGCCGTGGTCGTTGCCGGTCGGGGCTTGGCCACGGTTCTGGCGCTGGTCTTGGCCTTGGCGGCTGGGCGCGTGGTCTTGGAGGCCTTGACAGCCTTGGCGTTCTTGGAGGCAGATGAGCGGGCCATGGTGGGTTCCCTTCAGCAAAGAGGAGGATGGATGATGATCAGGTCGATTCGAGGGCTTTGATACGGGCCTTGAGCCCGGTGATGTCGCGTTTGAGGGTGCGGATCTGGGCCAGGGCGGCCTCGTGGGCTTCCTGGGCCTGTTCCAGTTCTGCCCCTTGGGCGGCCAAGCGGGCCTGCCAGTCCTTGGTCTGCCGGTCGCGGCTCTTCTGGAGGCTGGTGAGCCGCGCCCGTTCTTCGGCCAAGTGCCGTTCGCTGGCCCGCAGACGACTCTGAAGGTCTACGAGCTGCTGTTGTTCGCGCTTGCGGGCTTCGTCGTGTTCCGGTTGGCTGGCTTCATTGAGGCGTTCGAGCTGGTTCTCCAGCAGGGAACGAGCCTTGGTGGCTTCGTTGAGCTTGTTGTTGAGAGAGCTGATGCGGGCTTGCAGGCCGATGGCCTCCAGGCGCTGCTCCTTGAGCTGGTCGATCTCGGCCGCTTGTCGGGCCATGTCATCATCGCGACGACGGACGGTCTGACGGAGTTCGTCGATCTGGTGGGCGGCCTGGGCCTCAGCGGCGCTGGCCCGCTCGCTCACGGCGTCCAGTTCCTGGCGCAGGGCGGCGAGTTCGGCGCTGCGTTGTTCGAGTGTGGCCCGGGCATCATCGCAGGCGGCCTGGAGATGATCAGCGGCCGCTTGATGACTGGCAATCTGCTCATCCAGGCTGGCCTGCCATTGCCGCTGGGCCTGTTCGTGGGCCGTGGCGGCGACATCACCTGCGGCCTCCAGGGCCACGATACGTTCGTGCAGCGTGTTCTTCTCTGACTCCACAGTGCTCAGGTTGTGGCGCTGCTGTTCGATCAGGGTCTGGGCCTGCTCCAAACGCTCAGTGAGGTCTTGGGCGGTTTGCTGCTGCTGATCGACTTGTTGCTGGAGATCGCGCACCGATGATTCCAGATCAATGCGCTGCCGCCGGGTGTGTTCCAGTTCATCATGGAAGGATTGCAGCTGACCACTGATGCGGGTGATCAGATGACAGCCGTAGTCGGCGGTGGTCTTGGCGCTCTCGTCACTGTCCTCAAGGCGCTGGGTCCACCGCATGGTGCTGCGTGAGAACTGTCGGGCATCGCCGGTGAACTCAAGGCCGAGATGGTCAAAGCGTTCGTTGGCCAGCAGGCCGAGTTGCTTGAGAGCAGCGATGATGCTGTTGAGGGCGGCATGATCGTCTTCATGCTGCCGTTGCTGATCGGCGACGGTGTTGTTGGCCTGATCGAGGGTCTGTTCCAGACCGGGCACGCGATCGGCGATGGCCTGGACCGTGGCCAGTTCTTCGCTTAAGTGCTGACATTGGACGCGCAGGCCAGACGTCTCCTGATGTAGGGAGTGCAGCTCTTCGTCCTGTTGTTGGCGGGTCGTCTCAAGGGCGCCGTGACGTTCCTCCAATTCACTGAGCTGCTGTCGGACATGCGACAGGGTCGCAGCGGTATCGCGTTGTTCCCTCAAGGCCTCTTCCAGGGCGCTGCTGAGCTCCTGCGCTTGCTGCCGGAGCGCGCTGAGCTGCTCACTGAGTTCGAGTCCGTTGCGGTGGTCGGCCAGGGCCTGGGAGGCGAGGCCGTCGATCAGGGTCCGCAGTTCCTCGCTCACCTGGTCGATGGCGGGAGCATCCATCGACTCCGGCCAGGCATCGCGCAGGGCGGTGGCCGTGTCGGCCAGGGCACGCAGAGGGCCATCAGTGGTGGCCAGGGTGCTGGCGATCGGTTCCATCAGACGTCGGAGACCGGCGAGGGCCGCTTGGGCGAGGCCCTGTTGTGTGGCCAGGTGCTGTTGGCGGTCGGTCAGTTGTTGTTGCAGCTCTGTGCGTTGCTGGTCGAGGGCCTGACTGTCGGCGGTGAGGGCGGCGATACGCTCTTCCAGGCGGGCCTGCTCGGCTTGGGCCTGCTGTTGCTGTTCGGCCAATGTGCTTTCGGCTGCCGTCAGGGCGGCCCGGACCTGGTCCAGATCCTGGCTGAGCCCATCACGCGAGTGCTCGGCATCCTGGCAGCGTTGGTTCTGGGCGGCGAGTCCTTGTTCCAGGGACTGTATCGTCGCCTCGCGTTCACGCAGGGTGCCTTCGAGGCCAGCAAGCCGCTCTTCGATCTCACGTATGGTCTGCTCGGCTTCGGCGGCCAGTTCCAGGGTCTCGCCGTGGCGGGAGGCCAGGGTCATCAGGACATCCTGGGCCCCGCGCCAGCGCTCGTTGGCTCCGGCAATGTCGCGATACAAGGCGGCTTCATCCAGTTGGCGGGCTGCTGCCGCCTGGGCATGTTCCACCAGGGCCCGACCCAGGGTGCCGAGGCTGGCCGTGGCATCGACCAGGGGACCGCTGTCGACATCAGGACTGACGACATCAATGCGTTCTCCCAGTTCGGTTCCACCGTCCGCGATGGCGGTCAGGGCCAGGCTGGCGGCTTCGGCCAGGCGGATGATGGTGCCGGCCAAGGCCTCCAGGGCGGTACTCAAGTCGTCTTCACGGCTGGCCGCCTGGGCTGCCTCATGCTGGGCATTGTCGAGGGCTCGTTCGTAGGCCCGGACCGCTTCAAGGCGTTCCTCTTCGACCTGCGACAATTGTTGATGCATGGCCTTGAGGCTGGTCGCAGCTTCGGCCTCAGCTCTCTTGAGGCGTTCGATGAGGGCGGCATGGGCGGCGACGTCTTCAGTGATGGTGACGCATTTCTGGGTAGCGTCTTCAGCAGCCTGACGGGTGGCGGCCAGTTCTTCACGCAGGGCGGCACAGGCGGCTCGTTCTTGTTCCAGTTCGGTCGCGATGGTGGCGCGTTCCTGTTCGCTGCTCTCAAGGCGGGCAGCGCTGGCGGCCTGCTCTTCGGCCATGGCCGCGTGCCGGGCCTGGGCCTCGGCCAAGGCCTCTTCACTGTGTCGCTGGGCGGCCTCGGCGGCGCAGAGCTGGTCGCGAGCCGTGTCCAGATCGCTGCTCAAAGAGGTGATGCGCTCCTCAAGCCCAGCCTGGGCCTGGGACCGCTCAGCCTCGGCGGCAGCGCTGGCTTCCTCGAGGCTGCGACACCGTTGTTGTTGCTCATCAAGGGCCTGTTCAGCTTGGGCCCGGGCGGCTTCACTGCCGGTCAACTGGTCACGCATCACGTCCAGATCGCCATCAAGGGCGGCGATACGTTGTTCCAGATCGTTGCGCAGTTGCTCCTGCTCAGCTGTGGCGGCCGCGGCGGCCTGTTCCAGTTCAGTGCAGCGTTGCCGTAGCGCATCAGCTTCTTCCACGGCCTGTTGGTGGGCCGTATCGGCAGCATTCAGGCGCTCCTGGGCATCGCTGAGATCCTTGGTGAGGATGTCGATGCGTTCTTCCTCGGCCTGATGACCGGCCCGAGCCAGCTTGAGGTCGCCGTTGAGAGCATTGATTTCGGTCCGCGACCGGCTCAGTTCTTCATCCAGGCGGTCGCGTTCAGCCTGGACCTCGGCCAGTTGCTTGCGCAGTTCTGCTATGGCCTCCTGGTCCTGCTGGAGCTGGGCGTCAAGGGTCTTGTGGGCTGCCGAACCCTCTTGTTCCAGGACCATCAGGCGTTGTTGGAGGTCGTCGCGTTCCTTATTCAGGCCGGCA
>SLQH01000325.1 GCA_007131555.1 Planctomycetota bacterium
CATCGCCACCATCGACTCCAGCCACCTTGATGATCCCGACATCCGGGCCTGCCAGTTGGCCACCCTCCAGACCCTGCTGGCCCACACCGCTGACAACGGTCAGGTGCCGGCCAACGTCCGCATCGACAGTGGCGAGCCCGACTACTCCGGCGTGGGCGGCATCTGCGCCATCGACAGCGGTCTGTGGCTGGTGATCGCCTGCTACCATTACGTCAACGCCACCGGGGACCTGGATTTCCTGGGGCAATGCCTGCCGACGGTCCGCGAGATCATGCGTTGGTTGCTGGCCCACGATGCCAACCGCGACGGTCTGCTGGAAATCCCCGAAGCCAGCGACTGGACCGACCTCTTCGGGCGCAGCTACAATGTCCTCTATGACGAGATGCTGTGGTATCGCTCGACGATCTGCTACGGGCACCTCCTGCAACTGGCTGGCGACAGCGATGCGTCAGCCGAGCAGATGCATGCCTCACAACTGATCCGCAACCAGATCCTCAAGATCTTCTGGCCCACCACCTCACCGGGCGACATCCAGTCCGAGATGAGCTTTGCCGACAGCCAGTATTCCCTGGGCGACGCCCGCTATCTGCTGGCCGAGGTGTCGCCCTTCAAGTTCTCCTGGCGCTGTGACGTGATCGGCAACCTGCTCGGTTTCCTGTTCAACCTCCTGGACGCCGGCAAGGCCCGTTCGGCCCTGACGTTCATGTGGGGAGTGGGGGTCAACCAGCCCTGGCCGGTGACCAATCTCTATCCCGTGGTCCAATCCGGCGACCCTGACTGGAAGCCCTACTATACCGTAAATCTGCTCAACCTGCCCCATCACTACCACAACGGTGGTATCTGGCCCTTCATCGGCGGGATGTGGATCCGCTTCCTCTACCACCTCGGAGAGGCCGATGTCGCCAGCCGTGAACTGGTCCGCTTGGCCGAATGCTGTCGCCAGGGGCGCAACCACACCTGGGAATTCAACGAGTGGTATCACGGCATCACCGGGCGACCAATGGGCAAGGCCTATCAGGCCTGGTCGGCAGCCTCGTTCATCCGCGCCTGCCATGTCCTGCACGTCGGCGACGACAGCGCCTGACCACTGACCTACAGGAGTTGTCATGACATCCCCTGTCATCTGTTTCGGAGAAGCCCTGTGGGACTGCCTGCCACGTGGTCTGTTCCTGGGCGGCGCCCCCCTCAACGTGGCCTATCACCTGCACCGCCTCGGGCGGGCCGTCATGCCGGTCTCGGCGGTCGGCACTGATGCCCTGGGCGACGAGATCCTGCGCCGTCTTGACCTCTGGGGCCTGACCGGCAGCGGCCTGAGTCGCAATGACCTTCCTACCGGCATGGTCCGGGTCCATGTCGATGCCCAGGGCCAGCCCAGCTACGAGATCGTGGAACAGGTGGCCTGGGATGCCATTGCCCTGAGCCCGGCTGCCGCAGCGGCCATTGATCAGGCTCCGGCCCTGGTCTACGGCAGCCTCGCCCAGCGCACTGATGGCAATCGCCACCTGCTGGGCGAACTCCGCGCCCGCTGCCCCGGCCTGCAGATCTACGACATCAACCTCCGCCAGCCCTACGACGACATTGATGTGGCCCGCGAACTCGCTCGCGGCTGCGACCTGATCAAGGTCAATGACCTGGAGCTGGCCCGCCTGGTAGGCGCTGGAGACCTGCCCAGCATCGACAGCCTTGCCACAGCGGCCCGCAGCCTGGTCGCCGACGACCTGACCAGATCGGTCTGCGTCACGGCTGGGGCCCGGGGAGCAGGATTGTTGGACAAGACCGGCAACTGGCATTGGTGCGACCCGGAACCGATCACCATACGAGATGCGGTCGGAGCTGGAGATGCCTTCATGGCCGCCCTCATCGACGGCCTTTTGCATCAGGCCCCGCCCGATGCCATCCTCCTGCGGGCCTCACGCCTGGCCGAGTTCGTGGCCTGCAGCGACGGGGCCACCCCCAGTCATGATGCCGCTCCGGCGGTGGCTCGTGAGCTGCCATAGTGTGTCCTTGACCAGCCTGCCCTGGTACGCCAGCGCTGAGATGCTATGATGACCATCATGCGATCCAACCGCGATCCGTATCGAGGGCGAACGGTCGGCAATGTCGAACTGCAGGAACCGCTCGGTCAAGGCGGCATGGGCATGGTCTACAAGGGGCACCACCGCAGCCTTGACCGGACCGTAGCGGTCAAGCTCCTGCCCCAGCGCCATGATGACAAGGCCGACCAGTTCCGGCATCGTTTCCTGCGTGAAGGCCGCACCGCCGCCCGCATCCATCATGACAATGTCGTCCAGGTCATGGATTCCGGCACCGAGGACGACCTCGCCTATCTGGTCATGGAGTTTGTCGAAGGCTCGAACATCGGCGCGTTGATGGATCGCGACGGGGCCCTGGCCGAGGACCTGGTGACCCGCCTGGCCCTGGACATGGTCGCCGGACTCCAGGCCATCCACGCCCAGGGCGTGATCCATCGCGATCTCAAGCCCGACAACCTCCTGCTGACCCGCCGGGGCCGGGTCAAGATCGCTGATCTCGGTCTGGCCCGCCGCCTTGATGATCCCGAACTCAACCGCCTGACCGCCACCGGCATGGTGGTCGGCACCCCTCTCTACGTGGCTCCTGAGACCATCCGCGATGTCAAACACGGCGGACCACCATCAGACATCTATGGCCTGGGGGCCACCTTGTACCACATGCTGTGCGGCCAACCGCCGTTCGACGGTGCCAACCCCTATGATGTCATGCGTGGTCATCTGGAACGCGTACCCAGGGCCGTGCATGAGATCCGTCCCGAGATCAGCCGCCGGACTTCCGACCTGGTCATGTCATGTCTGGCCAAGGACCCCGACCGTCGACCATCCCTGGCCGACATGGCCACGGTCTTGAGCAATCGCGGCACCCTGCGCCACACCGGGCCGGGCATTCTTGTCGGCATGGCCGTGACTGTGGTGCTCAGCGTCGCCGCCATCGCCATCCTAGGATGGCATCTGCTCCAACGCCAGCCAAACACCGAGATCCTCGATCCAGCCACGGCCGGTCATGTCCATCTTGATCTGGCAGTCCCGGTGGAAGTCAGCTTCGATCAGCACCAATGGTTTCGCATCGACGACGGCCATATGCTGACTCCCGGACAGCATGTCCTGCACGTGCGCAGCATCGCCGACGGGCCGCTGCTCATCGGCCAACACCACCTGGACATCAGCGCCGGTGAACGCCTGTTCATCGCTCCCGACCTGCGTCCGATACCTGTTGAAGTACCCCTGGATCTGCCCGGTGATGGCATCCTGTTCATTGCCGGCGAAGCCATCGGCCGTGACGATCGCCATATCTTCCGCACTGCCGGACGCTTTCATCTGACCCGCTGGAATGGGCACCAGGCCTGGCACAGCACGGTCAGGGTCGGCCCTGATCACATCGAGCTTGAGGACTGGCGCCAAGACCCATCACCTCGCGGACCGGGCTACCTGCTGCAACACATCAACGGCCTTCCGGTACCGGCCCACCATATCTGCACCTGGCAGGAAGTTGATTGGGTGATCCGATCTGATCCCAGTCTCACGCCACCGCTGGACTGGCATCGACACCGGCCCCTGGCCGATGCCCAGGGCCTCAATCATCGCCTCGTCGAGGCGGTGCACCGAACCTACCAAACCCTGGGACTGCGTCTGCCGGAACGCGAAGAACAACAGACCCTGCGCACCATCTACAGCACCGGGCTCTGGCATCTCATTGATGGGAGCGTTGATCATGGCGGGTCGGTGGCAGCCAGCGCGGCCCTGCTCGTGCTGGTACCCGACAACACCACTGCAAGCTCATCGGCACCGTGACGTCATCCAGGAGTTGTCCACCATGCCTTCCCTACGCCTCTGTCTTCTGTTGTTGGGCCTCGTCGCCCTGGTGCCGGCTAGCGAACGGCCCCAGGTCGAAGAGTTCGAAGCGCCCCGGCCCGATGACTTCATCCTCCTGGCCAACCGCCATCGTCTGCCCGGCTACATCGTCGCTCGTGATGATGACGCCGATCCCCCCACCGTCACCATCCGGACCCGCTCGGGCCTGATGGTCCTGCCCCGTTCCGCCCTGGCCACCGTCTCCAGCGGCTTCGCAGCGCGGCAGGCGGCCCTGGCCGACGATGACCATGAAGAGCGGGTGGTGCTGGCCCGTGAGGCGCTGCACAACGGCCGCAGTCAAGAAGCCTTTGACCTGCTGTCACAGATCCCCTCCCAACACCTCGGCCTGGAAGGCCTGCGTCTGCTGGCCACCCTGACCGATGCCCTGAAAGGCAATGACGACATTGAGGCCGTCCTGGACCTCTATCGGCGCTATCGTGATGCCGGAGGACGCGATCCCTTGATCCTCCAACGCCTGGAGACCCTTGAAGGACTGCTGCGTGAATACGAACAAGCCCTGGCCGGCCATCGTCAACAGCGCGAAGAGATGCGCATCGACGACGGTTACGAAGCCGCGGATGGTTGGACCAGCGAGGACCCCCAGTGGGCCAATCCCTCGACCCCCACCGTGGTCGACAGCCCGGATGGCCTGCAACGGGTGCTGCGCATTGCCTACGTCGGCGGCAGTGAGGACAAGGCGGCGATACTGCGACGTTGGCGTCTGGACCCCAGCAACAGCCCCATATTGCAGATGAGCGTCAGCAATCCCGGCGACGCTTCCATCTCCCTGTCGGTGGCGGTCAAGACCGGTGACAACTGGGAATATTTCGAATCTCGCCCCTATCCCATCCGGCCCGGCGAGGACTGGAGCCAGATCTCCTTTGATCTGTCGGGCAGTGATTTCAAGAGCGAGTCCAGCAACTGGCGACATAGCAGCAACATCGCCAACCTGCATGACATCAAGGAATTGCAGGTCCAGATCCACAACGGACGCCGCGACGGAACCCTGTACATCAACAATATGGGCTTCGCTGCCCGTAGCGGCGACTGAGCACCCCGCGATGCCTGCCAGCAAGCGTGGGCGTTCAGCGGCCTCCTTCGCTCTCTACGACCATCCCAACGATGAATATCGCCTGCCCCTGACCGTCTTGCTAGTGGTGACCCCGATCGCCCTCCTGGGGGAACTGCTCCGGCTGCTGTATCCTGCCCTCGACAGCGCCCCGGTACTGACTCAGGTATGGATGAGCCTGGGCGAACGAACCGGAGTGGCCACACCACTGGTGCCGGTCTTGATACTGGTCAGCGGCTCCCTGTTCATGCAGGTATTGGCCGGGCATCTCTGGGAATGGCCACGGTGGTCGGTGATCCTGCGGGTCATCCTATGGGGCCTGCTGTGGGCTGGAGTACGACTGGCATTGGCCCTCACCGCCATGACCCTCTGTGACCTCTCAGTGCAGCTCGGCCCGCCGCAATGGCCGTCACCAGACTTCCTTGGCCTGACCATCAGCGGGGCTGTTCAGGAGGAGATGGTGTTCAGGGCCGTCTTGCTGGGCGGCGGGGCCTTGATCCTGCGCGGCCTGGGCGCGCCGTCCTGGACGGCTTGGCTATTGGCCCTGCCCCTGAGCGCGGTCCTGTTCAGCATCGCCCATACCAGCATCTTCGCGGTCGGCGGCGAGCCCTTCGCCTGGATACCGTTCATCAACCGCCTGCTGGCCGGCCTGCTCTACGGCACCATCTTCCTGCGCCAGGGTCTGGCCATCACCACCCTGGCCCATATCGGCTTCAACGCGGCCTTGCTGAGTCTGGTGGGCTGACCCGGTCGCCATGGCGGGCCTGGTAGAAGCGGGAGAAGTCCTTGTCCAGGGTCATCACGTGCAGGGTCAGGAACTCCTCCAGGTAGCCGGCATAGAGGATCAGGCGCTGGGCGATGTCCTCCTCCTGCATGATAGTCTTGAGCTCCACGGCGAAACGCTGGTGATGCAGGTGATGATGCGACAGGCTGGGATAGCCGGTGGCCGTCATCTCCTGTTCCTGCTCGGTGACATAGCGGCTGAAGTAGGCGGTGGCGCTGCGCTCAAGATCGGCCACCTCGTCGGCATCCCGTTCGGCCCCGTAGGCGTCCATCAGGTCCTGGAACAGGCCCATGAGAATCCGCACCTGGATGTCCAGGGCCCGATTGCCGGTCTTGAAACCGGTGGTGAAGGACAGCTTGATGGTGTTACGCATGGGCGACCCGCAGACCCCGGTGGATGGGAGCCATCACGGTCAGTCTCGGCCATGGGCCGAATGGGGCAACCATCGGTTTCAATCGCCTGCAAGAAATAGACCGAGACATCGCCTAGCTTGGCCTCTATTCAGCCCCAGACTCGCCAGTAAGCACTGCCCACCACACAGCCACCACGGAGCACCGGGCCTTGGCCCGCGTGCCGACGCGCGGCTTTCATGCCTAAGCCAAGTGCCGGCCCGATCGTCGGCAAGGCACCTGGGCTACGGCTCGCAGCCACCGCGACTCGTGAACATGGGCGACAACCCAGAGCGCCAGCGGGGTACAACGTTGGCGGCGACGCCCCGGCCTATATCCGCCTCAAACCTCTCCGCCCGCCAATGTACGCGGGCCAAGGCCCGGTACTCCGGGTGGGGCGCTGGGCGTTGATAGCGCCCGGAACATTTCAGGCGTTTCGTACGCTTTCGTAACGTGGCCGAAAAGGTCAGGCCAGACGATGTGTCAGTCTATTCTTTACAGACTCCCAGGATCCCGCCCTTGGGCGCCAGCGATCACGCGCTAGACTGTCGGCCCACGGGAGGTGATGATGCGGATCCTGATCGTCGGCGGCGGCGGCCGCGAGCATGCCCTGGCCTGGAAGGCGGCGCGCAGCCCACGGGTCAGCGAGGTGTTCTGTGCTCCCGGCAATCCCGGCATGGCCACCATCGGCACCTGCCTCGGCATTGCCGCCGATGACATCGACCGCCTGCTGGCCGCTGCCCGTGAGCACCAGATCGACCTGACCATCGTCGGACCTGAGCAGCCCCTGGTGATGGGCATCGTCGATCGCTTCCAGGCCGCCGGTCTACGCATCTGGGGACCCAGCCGGGCGGCCGCCGAACTGGAGGGCAGCAAGGTAGCGATGAAGGAGTTCATGCGCCGCCACAACATCCCCACGGCCCAGTGCAAGATCTTCGATGATCCAGCCCTGGCCCATGCCTACATCGACGAGTTCGGCCTGCCGGCGGTCATCAAGTGCGATGGTCTGGCCGCCGGCAAAGGGGTCACCGTGGCCACCACCGCCGAGGCCGCCCATGGCGCCATCGACGACATCATGGTGCGGCGCATCTTCGGTGCCGAGGCCGGTCGACGCCTGGTCATCGAGGAGGTCCTGCGCGGCGAGGAGATCTCGATCTTCGCCCTCTGCGACGGCCACAACGCGATCCTGCTCGACACCGCCCAGGATCACAAGCAGGTCGGCGAAGGCGACACCGGCCCCAATACCGGTGGCATGGGGGCCTTCACCCCGGCCCGCGACCTGCTCTCCCAACGGCACGAGGACGATATCGTCCGCCGCATCCTGGTCCCGACCATGGCCGGTCTGGTCCAGGAAGGCCGGCCCTATGTCGGCCTGCTCTACCTCGGCATCATGCTCACCGACCACGGACCCAAGACCCTGGAATACAATGTCCGCTTTGGCGATCCGGAATGCCAGCCCCTGATGCTGCGCCTGGAGAGCGACCTGATCGACCTCTGCGAGGCCTGCATCGACGGTCGACTGGACCAGCAGGACATCACCTGGTCGAACGACACCGCCATCTGCGTCACCCTGGCCAGCCAGGGCTATCCCGGCTCCTACCCCAAGGGCCGACCGATCACCGGCCTCGACCAACCGCTGTTCGGCGAACAGGCGGTGGTGTTCCACGCCGGCACCCGCCTGGATGGCGACCAACTGGTCACCGATGGCGGTCGGGTGCTGTCGGTCTGCGCCCGTGGTTCCGACCTGGACAGCGCCCGCAACCAAGTCTACGCCGCCTGCGACCTGATCCACTTCGAGGGCGTCCACTTCCGCCGCGACATCGGACGCCGCCATGGCTGAGGCCCTGGTCTGCTGCGTCTGCACCGGCAATACCTGCCGTAGCCCGATGCTGGCCGCCCTCCTGGGCCGGGCCCTGGCCGCCCAGCGCCCGGACATCAGCATCTGCAGCGCCGGCATCACCGCCCTACCCGGCTGCCCGGCCAGCAGCCACGCGATCACGGTGATGACCGAACGCGGCCTTGATATCGGCCACCACCTCAGCCGCCCGATCGAATCCCTGCCCCTGGACCGCATCGCCCTGTTCTGCTGCCTCGCACCCCACCACGCCGAAGCCCTGCTGGCCGGCGGCATCCCGGCCCAGCGGATCATCGTGGTCAACGCCACCGGTGGCGGCATCGCCGACCCCTACGGCGGCAGCCTGAGCGACTACGCCACCTGTGCCGACCAGATGGAAGCTGGCTTGGAGGAACTGGTGGGGGCGTGTGTGGCGGCAGCGCAAGCGGAGTGAGCCCCCAAGCTCACCACAAGGGCACCGTAAAAAAACACTGAAATCGGCTGGGCGTGCTTCGCGCACCCCCTGGGGATTGGCCATCTGCTGCGGGATGTGATCGTGCGCTTCCTTCTTCAGGTCAATGATATGCAGCCGCCTGATAGCCGAGAACGCTGAAACGGGCCAAGGCGTTCCATGACCCGGTGAAGTGATTGTGCTACGCAGTGGCTTTGAGCCCCAACGGGGCTCCCTGGGGATTTGACATTTTGACCGTGACGGTTCTTGTCAACCCATGTGAGCACACGATTACATGCGCAGATATGCGAAG
>SLQH01000213.1 GCA_007131555.1 Planctomycetota bacterium
TCCATCCAAAACCATTGCCTGCCTCAAACCCACCACGGAGCACCGGGCCTTGGCCCGCGTGCCGACGCGTGGATGCCATGCTTTCGTTGAATAACAGCCTGGACGTCGCCATGATGACCGGAATACGGCCTGTAGATCCTGCGACTCGTCATCATTCACGGCGATGATGATCGCAAGCGCATTGCAGCGATGGTGCCGCCGCCCCGGCCTATGCCCGTCTCAAGAATTGCCGCCCGCCAATGTACGTGGGCCAAGGCCCGGTACTCCGGGTAATAATGCGGCGATCCTGGAGGTCTGTAGGGGATCGACAGGCACGTCAGACATCCTGGCAACCACGTAGCAGAAGCCTGGGACATGGCGCCCAAGCGCCAATCCTGCTACGGCACCACCTCGATGGTCTGACCGAGCAGCAGGCCCATGCCCTGATCCAGGCGTTGCTGGGTGGCACCGTGCTCACCACCGACCGATCCGGTGCGGATATAGCAGGACCGGGGCACGTTGGGATAGGCAGCATCGAGGTTCAGCCAGCGGCCCTGCTGCTGGTCATAGGCGCTGACCCAGGCGTGACCGCCCCAGCCGCCCAGTTCGACGGCATAGACGAAGCCCACCTCGACCCGGGCCGGAATGCCGGCGATGCGCAGGGCGGCGGTCAGCAGATTGGAATATTCCGTACAATCGCCCCGGCCGGCGCGGTAGGCCTCGGCCGCCGACAGGTCGCCGATCGACAGATCGGCACTGAGACGGGACTGCACGGCAGCGATCAGCAAGGCGATGCGTTCCTCCAGCGGCACCTTCACGGCCGGACGGCCACCCAGCACCCGGGCGACCCAGGCCTGCAATTGCGGATCGTCGGTTTCAACATGGGGCTCGGCCACCAACAGACTCTGGGGATCCTCCAGGGGCCAGTCCCGGGGCGCAGTGGTCACCAGCAGCAGATCACCATCGACCCGCTGAAAGGCATCTTCCGGCAGTTGCTCCAGGGCGGTGCGTAGCAGGCGGTAGCGGTTCTGGTCGGCCCGGGGAGCCGGGCCGCGCACGGTGACCAGCTCCATGATCGACAGCGCCGCCGTACCCAGCCGGGCCGGACCCGCGGCCGGAGCAAAGGTGAACTCCATGCCGGGGCCCAGACGCAGATGCATGCTGCGCACCAGGCCATCCGCGCCGACCACCACCGTGGTGGTCATCTGCGGCATCTGGGTCAGACGCATGTCAAAGGTGACGGTCCCGTCAGCATCCCGCGCGGTACAGGTCAACACCGCATCCATCACCACCAGTCGCCCCTGGACCAGGCCGAGACTGTGGACCTGCATCCGTTCCCCGACCCGGGTGATGTCGGCCACCATCCGGCGTTGCATGCCCTCCTGGCCCAGCAGCACCACGTCATCGGCCAGACGGAAGTGCACCTCCTGTGATTCGCCGCTGCGATGCACGGTGGCCTGCACCTGACCGTCGCGGACGGTGCCGACGGCACTGATCTGGCGCCCCATCTCCTCCTGGGAGATGGTGAACTCCTGGACCATGCCGTCAGCATCCTCATGCAGGCGGTTGGTCTCACGCATGCTGATGGTGAACTCTCGTCCCAGCAGGCTGCGTTGCAGCACCACATGGGTGGCGGTGGTGCTGGTGCGGGTGCCATCCTCATGGCGGACCACGACAACATGGAGGTTGGCCATGGCCTGGCCGTCAAGATGCCCGACCAGCCACTGCTCGGCCTCCAGGACATCACCGGGTGCCAGCTGCACCGAGGAACCGTGGCCGGCGCAGGATGCCAGGACCAGGACCGTGACCACAACCAGCCCGCCGCGCTGGAGCCATCGATATCGACCCCGCTGCAACAGTCCTTCAACGACTATCATGGTCGACTCCTTGTAGTCCACGCGCTCAGGCCGAGCGCTACTGAGGTGAAAGAGCTCAATTCATTGAGGGTCATTGTATCAAACAATGATGGAACTTCAGGATTTCGTGTGACTGACAACCCGACTCTGTTCAACGAACGCTGGGGCTGAAAGGACCTCACGCAAAGAGAGCCAAGAACGCAAAGGCCCTGCGGGCGGCGGCAGAAGAGCCAGGAAGGCAGAGGACTGGCTTCCCTTGGCGATCTTGGCGCTCGTGAGCGAAGCGGGCGTGAGGAATATTTCACGATGGTCTCACAGTACAGGCCATCAGGTCGGCAACGGGCCGTCCCAGGTGAATTCCCGTCTGGTGGCCGGATCGGCACCGGCCTGAAGCCGGTCCATGGCCTGGTTGAGCAGGGCGTCGACGAACTCATTGCCGTGATCACCGGCATGGCCCTTGACCCAGACCCAGCGTACCGGCCGGCCCTGCAGCAGGCCATCAAGGTCCTGCAACAGATCGACATTCTTCAGGGGGCCATCCTTGCGCCGCCAGCCACGCCGCTTCCAGCCAGCCAGCCAGGTGGTGCAACAGTCGACCAGATAGCGGCTGTCGGTGTGCAGGATGAGTTCGGTGGTCGGATGACGCATGGCCTTCAGGGCCATGATCGCGGCCATCATCTCCATGCGGTTGTTGGTGGTCCCGGCCTCGCCGTCGGCCCGGGCCAGGGCCCGACGGGTGGCGGGATCGATCAGCACGAAGGCCCAGGCCCCAGGCCCAGGGTTGCCCCGACATCCGCCATCGGTGTAGCCCACGACCGCCATCGTCTCCCTTTCACCATCGACCCTCGACATGCTATGGCCTTGACCGCGTCCCGCCACCGGCGGCTCGTTGCCCACGGTCGCGCAGGCCATACCGTCCCGACATGCCTACCGACAGCAGCCCCAGTCCTGAGATCAGCGCCATGCTGGCCCGCCTTGAGCGGCCGCGGCGGATGGTCATCACCGCCGGCATGCCCTATGCCAACGGTCCCCTGCACCTCGGCCATCTGGCCGGAGCCCATGTCCCGGCCGACATCTACGCCCGCTGGTGCCGGCTGCTGATCGGTGCCGACCGGGTGCTGTTCGTCAACGGCACCGATGACCACGGCTCGACCAGCGAACTGGCCGCCGCCCAACACGGCCGACCGGTGGCGGAATTCCTGGACGGCATCCATCAGGCCCAGCAGCGCACCCTGGCCAACTACAGCATCAGCCTCGACTGCTACAGCGGCACCTCCCGGCCGGAGACCTTTCCCCGTCAATGCCACCTGGTCAATGACTTCGTGACCGCCTGGCAGCGCAACGGTCTGCTGCACAAACGCCGCAGCCGGCAGTGGTACGATCCCCAGGCCGGCCGCTTCCTGAGCGACCGCCTGGTGCGCGGCACCTGCCCCAATCCCCGCTGCGGCAACCCCGATGCCTACGGTGATGAGTGTGATCGCTGTGGCCATCAGCATGACCCGGTGGATCTCATCGACCCCCGTAGCACCCTCAGCGAGGCCCGGCCGGAACTACGTGAGACCACCCACTGGCATTTCAACATGTGGCCGCTGACCGATGTCCTGCGCGAGTGGATCGATACCAAGACCAAGATCTGGCGGGCCTACACCCTGGCCGAGGTCCGCGAATGCGTGCTGCCATCGTTACGCTTCGCCACCGCCCAGGAGGAAGCCTACAAGGCCATCGCCAAGCAGCTGCCGCCGCACAAGCGCAAGTATGCGCCGGGCAAGCAGGTCCAGGTCCAGTGTGCCGACCTGGCCGCGCTGGACCAGGCCCGCAGCATCCTGGAGGCCGCCGGCATCAGCACCACGGTGGCCGACGAATGGTCCCAGCGCTCGATGACCCGCGACACCACCTGGGGCATCCCGGTCACCCCCGACGATCCCGAGATCGCCGGCAAGACCCTGTACGTGTGGCCGGATTCGCTGATCGCCCCCATCGCCTTCACCCAGGTGGCCCTGGAGCAGAAGGGTCTGGATCCCGAGTCCTGGCGCGACTACTGGTGTGATCCCCATAGCCGGGTGGTCCAGTTCCTGGGCCAGGACAACATCTACTTCTACGTCCTGATGCAGGGCGCCATGTGGCTGGCGGCCCAGGATGATCCCTATCGTCTGCCGCAGGCCGGCGAACTGCAACTGACCGACATCATCAGCAACTGCCATCTGATGGTCAACGGCGAGAAGATGTCCAAGAGCCGCGGCACCTTCCTGACTGGCGACCAGATGCTGGAGGAGAAGGGCCACAGTGCCGATCAGGTCCGCATGTATCTGGCCCTGCTGGCCCTGGCCGAACGGCCCTCGGACTTCGACCTGGACCAGTTCGCGCAACGCAACGCCTTCCTCGGCGGCCCCCTCAACGCCGCCTTCGAGAAGCCGATCTCGGCCTGCCATGCCCACTACCAGGGCTTCATCCCTGAAGGCCGCATTGATGACAAGTCGCTGGCCATGACCACCCGCATCGTGGCCCGTTACCTCAAGGCCATGCCCCGGGCCGATTATCCCAGCCTGCTGTTCGAGATCGAGAACTACGCCCGCCGGATCAACAGCCTGTTCGCCCAGCACCGGCCCCACGACGACCGGGGCGACCCCACCGCCCGAGCCGATGCCCTGTTCACCAGTTTCTTCATCCTCAAGAACCTGCTGATCATGCTCAGCCCCTTCGCCCCCGAGACCTGCGAGCGCCTGCGCCACAGTCTCGACCTGCCGGCCACGGTGCTCAGCGTCGACGCCCTGGGCACGGTCATCCCGGCCGGCCACCGCATCGCCGCCCAACAGACCTATTTCCCCGCCACGGCCCGCCGGGATGATGACTGAATCGCCGCTGCATCCCCTGCGCATCGGCAGCCTGGAACTGCCCGGCAACCTGCTGCTGGCGCCCATGGCCGGCTACACCAACCTGCCCTTCCGGCGCATCATCAGCCGGGTCGGCGGCTGTGCCCTGGGGGCCATCGAGATGGTCGCCGCCCTGTCGCCGGACCAGCGTCGCCACTGTGACCGCCTGGCCCTGGCCACCGCCCGCCATCCTGAGGAAGGGCCGACGGCGATGCAGGTCTACGGCCGCGATCCCCAGCGCTGCGCCGCCTGTGCCGAGGACCTGGCTGCAGCCGGGGCGGCGGTGATCGACCTCAACTGCGGCTGCCCGGTGCGCAAGGCCCGTCAGGCCGGCTGCGGCATCAGCCTGATGCGCGACCCCCCGCTGATCGGCCGCATCCTGGCCGCCATGCGGGCCGCCACCCGGCTGCCGCTGATGGTCAAGATCCGCCTCGGCTATGATCAGCAGGAACGCACCGGCCTGGAGGTCGCCCGGCGGGCGGTCGAGGCCGGGGTCGATGCCATCACCGTGCATGCCCGCACCGGAGCCAGCCGCCACGGCGAGCCGGTCGACCTCGACGGCCTGGCAGCCATCGCCGCCGCCGTGCCGGTACCGGTGATCGCCAATGGCGACCAGCATGATCCGGACATCCTGCGCCGGGCCCACGCCGCCGGGGCGGCCGGCTTCATGATCGGGCGCGGCTGCATCGGCCACCCCGAGATCTTCGTCAGTCTGGCCGCCCGCCTGGCCGGCCAGCCGGAACCGGTGTTCAGCCTCAGCGAGCGCCTGTCATGGCTGCGGGAACACGTGGCTTTGACCATCGATCTCTATGGGGCCGAGCGCGGCATCCGCACCCTGCGGCGCACCCCTCTGCTGTACTGCTCCGGCCTGCCCGGCGTGCGACGCCTGCGCGAACGCTGGATCACCATCAGCACCCTCGACGACATCGAGGCCATCATCGCCGACCTGCCAACAGCCTGATCGGCCCCGATACCGGGCTTGCGCCCTGTGCTGGCCCAGGTCTAATGCCCCCATCGTACAGACCGGACATGGACGGCTGCGAAACGTACCCAGGCGGGTCGCCATCCTCTGGTGGACTGCTGGCATATGACTGATCAAGAGGAGACGACATGAAGAAGCTCGTAGTACTGGCGCTGATTGCGGGCGGCCTGTGGTATGCCTGGAACCGCGGCTGGCTGGGGGCGACAGCAGATGACGCCCAGGATCCGGTCGCCTCGGCCCAGGATGGCATCGCCATCGACGGTGATGACCTGCAGCTCGACACCCCGCCCCAATCTGGCAATGACAGCCAACCTCCGGCCAATGAGGGCCAGCGCGGCAGCCTGCCGCCCGATCTCGCCAAACGCATGGCCAGAGCCGATGCCGAATGGAAACGCCTGGTCGAGGCCGGCGAAGATCCGACCCTGCATCGTCAGGCCCCATCCCTGGCCCGCATCTACAGTGACGCCCTGATGGCGACCTACAATGACCCGACCCTGGCCAGCCTGCAACGACGCCTGATCGACACGCGTCTGACTCCCCTCGGCGACCGCCTGTTCTTCTCACGTTTCATCCCCGATGACCCCAATCTGCCGATGTTTGTCCGTCATATCGTCAGTTCCGGTGAAAACCCAGACAGGATCGGTCGCCAGTACGGCATGTCGGCCGAGCATGTCATGCTGGTCAACGACATCGACGATCCCCGCCGTCTGCGGGCCGGCGATCCGCTCAAGGTCATCAATGTCAAGGAGGACGGCTTCTTCATCCACGTCAGCAAGAGCCAGTTCACCCTCGACTTCTTCATCTGCGGCCTGTTCGCCCGGCGCTATCCGGTAGGCATCGGTCACCCCGAAACCCCGACCCCGGTCGGCCGGGCCCGCATCGACCTGCGTGAATGGCATCCGCAGTGGACCACCCCCGAAGGCCAGGTCCTGCCCTACGGACACCCTGACAACATCCTGGGGCCGGTGTGGCTGCGCCTCAAGCAGGCTGAGATCAACCAGGGCGGCATCGGCATCCACGGCTTTGACGGTGATCCCGATCAGGCTGTGCGGGTCCGTGGCTCCAACGGCTGTGTGCGCATGCGCAACGACGATGCGATCCAGGTGTACAGGATGCTCACCCGGGTGCAGTACGACAGCAACGGCGCTCTGCTGCAACGGGCGCCGATGTGGGTCCGGATCGTCGAGTAGACCGCTACCGACAGCAAGCTGTTGATAAGGGCATTTCAACAAACTGCCCAAGGCAATCACGATCATTCCTTGTTCTGATGCAGCAACCTTTAGGGTGGATTGTATCGTTGCAGTGCACGACGACTGCATGTCACCCTCTGCCCACAAAGGTTGTATGATGTTGCGTTGCTTGATGTGCATGGTGCTGGTGTTGTTGGGTACCGCCTGTAGCGATCCTGAGGCACCGCCAGCACCAGACATTGTTGAAGATGCCGGCACAGAGGTGGACGCCCAACCAAGCCCGCCGCGTGACGATGATGTCGTCCCGGCAGAGCCGGTCACCCCGCCACCTGAGCCACAAGACGACCTGTCCAGTACAGAACCGGACCCATCGCCGGATCTGCAGCAGACCCTGGCCAGAATCAAGGCCCTGCGTGATGAAGGACGGTTCACCGAAGCCCGACACATCGCCCAGCGCAGGGCAGAAACGGGTGACAATGCCGTACAAGGGCAATTGGACGAACAGATCGCCGTCCTGCGCCGCCTTGAGCAACAAGCCGTTCCCGTGACCGAGGCCATCAATCTGCTGGGCGGCAATGCCATCGAACAGCGCCGCGGGCGACGCATGCTGCTGGATGGCGGCCTGGCTGGGCGGATCCTGCTCGCCCAAGCAGTCCGCAATGCCGCCCCGTCAATTGCCGATCAGGCCGTCACCTTGCTGGTGATCCTGCATCACACCGAGGCCTATCCGGCCCTGGTCGACCGCTTCCTGACGCTTGATGAAGACGACGAAGACGCCGTCCAACTGGCGGAAAGCCTTCATGCCGCCATGGAAGCCATGGCCCCGGCGGTGGCGACAGAACTCCTCCAAGCACAGGTAGTGCGCATACTGCGACAGATCACGGCTGATCCTGTCGCAGACCCACGCATACGGCTTGATCAACATATCAACAGCCTGCTATCGCTTGTCCCGGAGGCCTTGTTCGCCACTGTTCTGGCGCAGGTCCAGAACATGGCTCCAGAGCATGTCGTCGGGCTGTTGCCAGGTCTAGGCGCAGGGCTCTACCAGCTTGACGATCCCCAACAGCAGATGCAGGAGGAACTCCGCGCAATCATGAACGCCGCCGCCAAGGCCCTGAGCACCAGCGATGAAGACGATCCCCGGCGTGCGACCTTGTTCCACGCCGCCGCCAATCTGCGCGATGAAGATCTGCTGACGAGCCTCATGCAGGAGACCGGAACCTTCGCCGGCAGCCTGCCGAATCTACCGCCGGGCTGGGTCGGCACCGACATCGGCGCCATCGAGAAACCCGGCACGGCCACATTTGAGGATGGACGCTTCGTGATCCAGGGTTGCGGTGCCAACATATGGGGCGAACGTGACGGCCTGTATTTCGTGTCCCGCAAGATCACGGGGGATGTCAGCCTGACCACACGCCTCGTCAGTCAGGAACGAGTGCATGACTGGACCAAATCCGGCCTGATGATCCGTCGCTCATTACGTGGCAATGCCGCCCACGCCATGATCGTACTCTCGCCACGCCGCCACCGACTGGCCTTCCAATATCGATCCGAAGATGGCGGCAGCACCAGTGGCGCAGAGACCTCCAACGACCATGAGCCGCCAGTATGATACGCCTGCAACGGCAGGGTCAGGACATCACCGCCAGTCACTCCACGAACGGCGAGGAATGGCACGATATGGGCACCATCACCCTGGACCTGGGCGCACAATGCTACATTGGTCTGGCCGTCTCCAGTCGCCGAACCGGCTCCCTCTGCGAAACCGTCTTTGAGATCCCATTCAGCGACCTGTTCGTATCAGGCGA
>SLQH01000216.1 GCA_007131555.1 Planctomycetota bacterium
GTCTCGATCAACAACAATGTGCCGTGAAATACACAACCCATCGTCGCCAACCTACTCGTATCGGGCTCGCGACCACTCGCGTGGCCGCACGCTCTTCCCACCACCACTATCGGCTTGTCAATGATCTGCTGACCACGCGCCCCAAGGGAGGGGCTTGTCGTCCGCGGGCGGGGAGTGTGGCCCCATCCAAGAGTCTGTCAACCACTGAATCAGGGCCTCGGACCAGAGGCGTTGAGCAAGAGACCCATAACGCAGGTCACGCCACATACGTCAGCAGAGGATGATGCCCAGGAATCCGCTCACACAAGGTGGCGGCAAGGAATAGCGGCCAAGCATGACGCGGCGCATTGTCGAGGCCCGATGGTGTCGAAAGCCGCAACCATGGTGAGGATGCTCGGCGACATCGGGGCCGAAAAGGCCGTGCCAGGCGACGTGTCAGTCCATCCCTTACGGACTCCGAGTCAGGTCCGACCCTGGATGTCCTTGCGGAGGGCCTCGAGAAAAGGCCCAAACTTGACCTGATTCTCAGCGCTCAACGCCACCAGGTGCTCATGAGCCTCCTGAATGAGCTGGGTGCGGGTCTCAGGGCTGACCACGTCGGCCACTGCCAGGGGCACGAAGCGCACATCTGGAGCCTGGCAACGATCAACCACCGGCACCACTGCGCTCAGGCCGAGCATGTCCAGCAACTTGCGATTGGATGCCCCGGGGTTGACCACCACCAGCCCAGCAGGACGGTCGCCATCGCCCTCTTGGAGCCGCCGGTGGAAGCCGACCATGGTCCCCATGAATGTGCTGTCCATGCCGGTGCATGCGCTCAGGTCTATGCACACCCAGCGTGCCCCTGCCTCTATCTCATTGCGCAGGAACACATCAAGAGTGGGCACGTTGCGCATCCCGGCCTGACCGACAACCCGGACGTAGACATCTTCTCCGCTGATTGCCGCCCGATAGGTCTCTGGCATGGTGCCCCTCTATTGCGTCGACATGGCCATCAATGACCGGGCCTGGGCTACAGCCTCCCGGCCGCCGCCAAGCATGTCGGCGATCTCACCGATGCGAGCGTCTGTCGCCAACTCTTCAACCGTGACCACGGTGCGATCATCAGCCTGCTGCTTGCGCACAACATACTGTCGGGTGGCCCGGGCCGCAACCTGAGGAACATGGGTGACGGCCAAGACCGTACGATGCCGGCCGAGGGCGGCCAGCTTGTCACCAATCACCGCCCCCAATCGACCGCCGACCCCGCTGTCCACCTCATCGAAGACCAATACCGGCGTGTCGTCCTTGTCTGCCAGGGCGACCGCCATGGCCAGGGTCAAACGCGCTGACTCTCCTCCTGAGGGGACATCCCGCAAGCTGCCCGGCGGCAGCCCAGGATTGGTTTGGACATGAATCTCCTGCATGATGGTCCCAAGTGCATCAGCGGCATGGACTCCAGTCGCTTCATGCAGCAGCAGACGGGCCTTGGGCATGCCAAGATCAGCCAGCTCACGCTGCACAGAGTACTGCAGCGATGCATAGGCCTCACGACGCGCCTCGGCCAGGCCCACACCGGCTTGCTGACGCGCCGCCACGGCCTCTTCGAGCTCCTGAATCGCCATGTGATGCCGCTCGGCCACATGCTCCAGGGCGTCAATCCGCTCGACCAGACGTTGACGCTCTGCCAGCAAGGCCGACTCCGTGCCACCATGCTTGCGCATCAGGGCTACATAGGCTCCCAGGCGCTCATCGACTTCAGCCAGGGCCTGAGCGTCGACCTCCATGGTCTCGCCGATGCGAGCAGCGATATAGGCCGCCTCACGGACCAGCTCTGCTGCCGTAGCCAATTGCTGCCCTGCTGCGATCAGGTCATCATCCGGCGCCTCCGACAGCTGGCCGGCCAGACGACCGAGCACCGGAACCACCGCCCGATCGCCATCAATGAGCTCCTCAGGCATGGCCTCACAGACTGCCCGCCAGTGCCGCGCTCCTGACAGCAGTCGCTGACGTCGGTCAAGGGCTTCGTATTCGCCAGGGTGCGGGTCCAGCGCCTCCAGTTCTGACGACATGAAACGCAGGAAATCCAACTCCCGCAGACCCTCTCGCTCATCACCCTGAAGGGCTTCCAGTTCCGCTTGCAGTGCCAGACAGCGCTGATGAGCCCGAGCATAGGCCTGCACCGCTGCGTCATGGCCGCCGTAGACATCAAGCAGATACATCTGCCGGGCGCGCTCGGCCAGACGGAGATGCTCCTGTTGCACCCGAATCTCCACCAGGTCCCGACCCAGAGAGCGCAATACCTGGATTGAGACCGGCACATCATTGACCCAGGCCTGGGAACGACCATTGCGGTACAGGCGACGGCGCAAAACCACTCCACCGCCATCATCAAGGTCCATCCCCTGCTCCACCATGATAGCCGGCACCTGCTCAACATGGAACACCGCAGACACCTGACAGACATCGCCGTGAGGGCCAATCAGGCGGGCTCCGCCCTTGCCACCCAACAGCAGACCCAAGGCGTCCAACAACAGGCTCTTGCCGGCTCCGGTCTCTCCGGTGATCACGGTCAGACCCTGCTCAGGAACCAGCCGGGCCCGCTCCACGATCAGCAGGTTGGACACCGCCAATTCGCACAGCATCAGCGCGCTCCACCACCCAATGGCACCATGAGAACGATGGGGCTCAAGCTGCGACGGCGATCATTGACCGCGGGCCCGAGCCCGTTCCGCTTCACGCAGCTCACGAGCAACCTGGCGCTCATGGTCCCGGATGTCCCGCAGGGCATTGCGGGCCTCAGTACGAACAGCCCGCAGATGGGGTTCCCGGCTGTTGAAGCGCGCCGCCTGCTCCAACAGGGGACCAGCCTCTTCGTAACGCTCAGGGCCCAACTGGAACAAGGTCATGCCGAGGCGATAGGCGCGTCGGTCCTCGTCATCAAAGACGACCTCCTTGAGAACAGCCTCTGCCTGATCAAAAGACCCGACCTGATAATGCCCCCAAGCAAGCAGCTCTGCGGCTGTCTGATCATCACCACCCCAGCTTGATACCAATCTGGACATCTCCAGGACCCGTTCACCGCGATCGCCGTCCACGCTCACCGCCCAACCCAGAGCCTCTGCCATACGGTGATCGCCGGCATCATCGATGTACGGATCAAGATGAGCAATGGTTGCTGCGGCATCGCCCTGAGCCCAATGCGACAGGCCCTTGAAGCGATGAGCGCGAATGCGCTGCTCATCGTCACTGTCCAGCAGATCCAGGGCACGACCGGCAAAGCGCTCGGCCTGACGCAGATTGCCGTCCTCGAAATGCATCTGGGCCTGGTCGACATGGGCCAGGGCATGATCGCGATCAAGACGCAACAGACGGTCATGCCACTCAATGCCGCGCTGCCACTCACCCAGTTCCAGACTCAAACGACCGAGGGCATACAGGGTCTCAAGGTCTTGAGGATGGCGCTCATGATGACGGAGCAGCACATCGTAGGCGTCCGAACGACGTTCAAGGCCCCACAGATAGCCAGCCACCTGAGCATAGAGCGCATCACGCCCAGGCTCCAAGGCAAGCACCTGCTGATAGTGGTACACCGACTCATCATGGCGGTCCTCGGCCTGGAAACGGATCGCCAAGCGCAGATGAGCCTCAGTGTAGGTCGGATCGACCTCAAGACACTGCTGGAAGCGCTCAATCGCCATGGCATAGGTGGCCGGCACCATCTCCGGCGACACACCCAGACGCACCGTAGCCCCAATATCGGTCGCCCGCTCAAGGACCAGACCGCTGAAATGATACAGGTCCGGATCATCAGGATACAGACGGATCGAGATGTCATATTCGCGCAAGGCCATGACCAGATCGGCATGGGCCTGAGGGCCGCCCCGCATGTGACGATTGAAGTAGGCCCCGGCTATGGCCTTGTGCAGGCGATAGTCCTGGGGAGCCAGATCGATGCCGTGCCGGAGGGTCTCAATGGCGGCATCATAATCGCCCTGCCAATCCTGGATGCGCCCCAGATACCAACGCACCTCGGCATTTTCAGGCAGCATGCGGATGGCCCGCGCACAATGCTGACGCGCCTCCTCCCAACGAGACAGGCCCGCCAAGGCGATGCCCAGCGCGGCGTAGGCGTCTCCGACTGCTGGATCAAGACGCACCGCCTCCTGCGCATGTTCAACCGCCTGACGGAACAAGGGCTTGGCATCCTGATCACGGGCAGCAGCGGCACCAGCCAACTCATTGATGGCCTGGGCCAACATATAGTGCAGATGCGGCAAGGCACCGCGGTCGATGTCCTGATGCGAACGGAACAGGCGCAATGCCGCCTGCAGGACCTCGACGGCATCGTCATAACGCCGCGCCTGAAGCAGGTTCTCACCCCGCATCTGCAGGACCGCCGCCTGGGCATACAGAGGCAGATCGACTTCCAGGGCCTTGGCAAAGTTTTCATCGGCCAGACGATAAGCACCATCAGCAGACAGGGCCAGACCCTGCTCGATATGATAGATGGCATTATCGGTAAAACGGCCGGTACCACGCAGGGGTTCTATGCTATGACAATTGATCCACGGACGCTGACGGGCATCAAACTGCACCTCACCAATCACCCGCACCTGGGCATACCGTTCTATCGATGAGATGTCCTGGGCACCGCTGCGCTCCTTGTCAAAGAACAGAGTGCCGATGAATTCGGCCCGAGCTTCCGGCAACCAGATGGGCGCCTGGGCATCCCAGACCACGATGTTGATGCTGCGCTGGGGTGCGAAGCTGGTCCGGAATGAATCAAAGAAACCCGCGGTCTTGATGAAGGTCGCATCAAAGCGGACCCGCATGCCACGATAGGCCTGGGGATTCTCCACCAACTGGCTCAATGCGACATCATGTGGCGCACGACGCTCGGCGATGGAGACCGCTCCCTGCAGGTCGCATACGGCGACAAGACAGAGCAGCGGAGTCAGAATGGCAAGAGTCTTCACGGTGCGCCCCTTGTATCATGTGGTGCGTCTCTGGAACATAAGGTCCTGAAGTCGGGCAGTCCGATCACCCGCTTGGTTCAAGTATGAAGGGCGGATGCCACAAGCTCAAGCCCCAATCGCACGCTGGGCGGGGGGAGATGCACACCCGATCCACACAGCGCCATTTCAGCGCCGCCGGACCCGCAACAGGAGATCTTCGACAAAACGATCAAGGTCGGGATTGGCAGCACGATGCCGTACGACCTGTTCACAAGCATAGGATACCGTAGCATGGCTCTTGATGCCAAAGACATGCCCTACTCCGGCGTAGGTATCGGAACCGGAGTTCTTGGTGACATAGATGGCGACATGACGGGCCATTGATCGCGAACCACCACGCCCCTTGCCGAGAATGTCCTCCACGCTGAGGTCAAAGTAATCGGCGACCGCCCGTAGAATCACCTTGATACGCGACTCCGAGGGATCCCGGCTGAGCAGATCGCTGAGGGCCTGTCGCACCAGATGCAGATCGACCGGCCGCTGGAAGCTATGGGCAAAGGCCACGATCTTGTTGACCGCGCCCTCGATCTCACGGATGTTGTCGGTGATGTGATCAGCCACGAAATCAGCCACCTCATCAGACAGCTCGATGCCCTGCAGACGCGCCTTGGCCAACACCACCTCGCGCCGCAAGGCGGCATCCGGACGATCAAGCATGACTACCAGACCGCCCGTGAAGCGCTGCACGAAGCGGTCCTCAAGGTACTTGAGGTCGGAGGGATGGGCGTCGGAGGTGATGACGACCTTCTTGCCCCGCTCGGCCAGTTCATTGAAGGTCGAAAACATCTCCTCACGGGTCTGGACCATCTGTCCGCGGGACAGGAAGTGGATGTCGTCGATCAACAACAGGTCGGCATGGCGGATGCTGACCCGGAAGGCCTGGATGCCGGGAGTCTTCTTCTCGCAGGCGCTCAGATACATGTTGCGGAACTGCTCGCCGCTCATGTAGACCACCTGGGCATGGGGGTAGCGCTCCTTGAAGGCCACCGCCAAGCCCTGTTCAAGATGGGTCTTGCCGAGGCCGGACGAGCCATGGATGAACAGCGGATTGACCGGGTTCTCCGGATGATCAAGGATGCGCTGGATGGCATCAAAGGCCAGACGGTTGCAACTGCCGACGACAAAGTCCTGCAGTATCTTGAAACCGCGACCGAACACCTGTCGCTCATCCCCGCCGGCCCCCGCACTGGGGGTCGGCTCGCGCTGCGCCTCAATGCGCTGACGATGCTGGCGCAGGGCATGACGCGACACCCGGCAGACCACCTCCGCGCAGGGCAGACCCAGGACTTCGGTCACCGATTCGGCCAAAACCCCGGCGTAACGGTCACGAATCATCATCTGGAACATCGGCGTCGGACACTCAAGCAGCAGCCGCCCCTCCTGGATCTCACAAGGACGGACCTTGTCAGATGCCAGCCAGGTTGACAGGCCGCGCTTCAGATTGGAACCGGACAGGCGCACCCCGACTCGTTCCAGCACCCGAGGCCAGGACTGCGCCAGATCCTGGACGGTTTCACTTGTCATCTCGCTCATCTGCGTCACTGCTGCGCCCTCCCGACACCCGGAGCCAACCATGCCTGACAGACCGCCGCGCTGAGCAACACGGTCACCCACCGCTGATCAGCGGACCTTGAGGTTAGCCCTCCCGGGAGTGGTGGCAAGTCACGCTCAGCGGGTCTGGACCCTTATGACCATGGCACAGCATGACACCGACAGCCCAAGCATGGAAACATCCTTGCCGCACCATGTGTTCCTGATATAGAGGGTATTCATCGGATGGAAACTGAGGCTTATGAGCAAAGGGGCCATGGAGGCCATTTTGCTCATAAGCCAGGGCGGGCGAAAAAAAAGACTGGCATTCTACGTAGCGCGTGTTATCATTTCAATTGTTTCAAACGTTGCAGGCGTTACAGAGGCCAACCTGAGGAGCAAGACCATGAACAACACCCTCAACTTCACCTTTCATCTACCGCGCAACCTCCATCCGCGCATGCTCAACATCAATGAGGCCAGCAAGGCCTGCAATCTGTCCCCCAGCGTCCTGCGCATCTGGGAATTGCGCTATGGCTGGCCCAATCCCAAGCGCAAGGCCAATGGCTACCGCACCTACAGCCCACATCTGGTTGAAGACCTCAAGCGGGTGGCCAAGCTGGTCCAGGCCGGCTTCCCGATCCGTCAACTGATTGTTGACGGCCTGCCACAATGGCCGCCTGAGGACGAACTGACCACCGGCAAGCCACGCGCCCTGACCCGGGTCAAGGAACTGGCCAAGCCGACCAGCAGAAGCGACGCTGGGCTCCAAAACGACATTTTTGCCGCCCTGGAGACCCGCCGGGCCGGCCTGCTGCGTGAACTGATCCAGCGTTGCCAATGGCAGGTCAGGCCGCAGGAGGAGCCGCTGACCTATCTGGCGCCCCTGCTCTGTGGCATCACCGAACTGGAACGGCTGGAACGGCCCCTTGATGAAGGGGAAGCCAGCGACTTCCATCGCATCATCCAGCAACGCTGCGAACAACTACGCCAACGCTGTCCGGCTGACGGTCGAGTGGTATCGATCATCCCCTGCACCGACCAGGACCACGCCCTGGCCTGCCTGGTAGCCCTGGTGCTCACCCAACGGGGCCTGCAGGCCCAACCGCGACTGGACGGCAGCCGTGGTCGCAACTCGATCATCATGGTGTCCAATGAAGCCGAACACCTGCCCAGCGAAGGACGGGTAGCCGGTCGCATCCTGCTCTTGGACGACGAAGATCCGGCTATCTCTCTGCCCACCCTTCTCGACCCCTCGGCCAAGCTCCCCTCATGGGCCATGTGACAGATCCCAGACACAACTGACAGGTCATCCTCCACACCACACGAGCCCGCGTCTTGATGACGCGGGCTCGTGTGTGACAGATCATTTCTGCCACCGGTTCATGCAAGGCGGGCGATGTCAGGATCAGGCCTGCTCGTCGAGCACCAGACCGACAATATCGCCGATACGCTTGCGCAGATGCAGCAACTCTTCGGCAGGGATGGTCTTGATGACCTCGCCACTGCCGACATCACGCACCTTCACATACAGCTGCTGGGTCTCCTCGAAGATGTCAAAGTTGAGACGATTCCCGGAGGAGGCCTCGACGACCTGTTTGAGTTGGGCCGCCGCAGCCTGGAGATCCTCAGCCGAGACAGACCGGCTGTCGACCTCAGGAGCCGCCATTCGGGACAGGGCATCGACATCACGTTGATGATCACGACGCTCCTGGGACATGGGGCGCGGATTGCTTGCCGGGCCAAGATGCACGGCAACGGTGTCTTGAATGGAGCTCATGGCTGATCCCTCCGCTAAAGGCAGTGGCGCTGTGCTTCCAACATCACTGCACTATCAGCATCGGTCGCTAGCCGGATCACTTGAGGAGAAATCTGGGGACTCTGAGCAATGCCTGTAAACTGCCTGCCCAAGAAGGTTTGCGGTCGTCATTGAGGAGAGGACGGGGACATTTCAGAGCCAACACCCCCCCCCTGAAGGGGCGCGCAGCGGCGCAAAACAGCAGATCGACGGCTAGGAGTCTGTAAGGGATAGCGACCGAGCATGGCGCAGTGCATTTTCGAGTCCCGATTTCGTCGAAAACCGCAGCCATAGCCGTAGCTATGGTGAGGATTTCGGCGGAATCGGGGCCGAA
>SLQH01000535.1 GCA_007131555.1 Planctomycetota bacterium
GCCCTGGTGGTGTCGATCGAGGCCAGCAAGGCCCTGGGGCAAGTCCGCCTGGGGGGCGGTCCGGTGGTCCGCGTCGGTGATCGCAGCAGCCTGTTCGACCCCGCCGCCGTGGGCTTCGTCACCCGGGTCGCAGCGGCCCAGACCCGTCATCCCTGGCAGAAGGCCCTGATGGATGGTGGCACCTGCGAGGCCACCGTGTGGTCGGCCTACGGCCATCGCTGTGCCGGGCTGTGTCTGCCCCTGCGACACTATCACAACATGGGGCCTGCAGGTCGCCCTCGGGCTGAGGAGATCGACCTCGATGACTTCGCGGCCCTGGTTGGCCTGGGCCGGGATCTGGCCCGAGCCTGGCCGACGACGGTCCTGGATCAGGAACTGGCCGCCTTGCGGACTCGTCTGGAGCGCATTCCTGATCAGGCCCCGAGATCTCTTCGCCCCATATCGATCTGAGTCTGTCGTTATACATCCATGGAGACATCGTCATGAGCAATCCAAGCCGTCCGCCCAACATCATCTACATCATGATGGACGACATGGGGTTCGGAGATGTCGAGGGCTATGGTCGGACCCTGATGCGGACGCCGCATATGAAGCGGGTCATGGATGAGGGGGTGCGCTTTGATCGCATGTACAGTGCTCCGACCTGTTCCCCGGCCCGCATCCAGGTCCTGACCGGATGCTATGCCCAGCGGGCCGGGGTGCCACGAGTGCTGTTCCCTGATGATGTCATCGGCATCCGGGCCGATACGCCCACCGTGGCCGCGCACCTGCGCGCCCAGGGCTATGCCACCATGGCCGCCGGCAAGTGGCATGTCGGTTGCCGCGACGAGCATCTGCCGACCCGCCATGGCTTTGATCGCTACTTCGGCCTGCTTTATTCCAATGATATGGCCCCCTTGGCCCTGTATCAGGATGATCGCCCCAGCGATGAGCCGGTGGTCCAGGCGGCCCTGACCCGGCGCTATACCGAGGAGTCCCTGGCCTTCATCGAGGCCAACCGTCACCGGCCGTTCTTCCTCCATCTCGCCCACACCATGCCCCATGTGCCCTTGGCGGCCGAGCCGGATTTCCTGGGGCGCAGCGCCTGCGGTCTGTATGGCGATACCATCGAGTGCATCGACCATTATCTGGGGGTCCTGCTGGACCGTCTTCAGGCCCTCGGCCTTGATGATGATACGGTGGTCATCGTCACCTCGGACAACGGGCCCTGGTATGAGGGCAACACCGCCGGCAATCGCGGTCGCAAGTTCGATGTCTTCGAGGGGGGGATCCGGGTGCCGTTCATCGCCCGTTGGCCACGGGGCATTCCGGCCGGGGTGCACAGCGCCGAGCCGGCCCATCTCATGGATCTGCTGCCGACCTTCGTGGGTTGGGCCGGGGGCACGCCGCCGGCCGGCATCGACGGCTGTGACATCGGCCATCTGTTCCAGGGTCAGGGGACCAGTCCCCATGACTACCTGTTCCTGTATCATGTCAACGAACTCAAGGCGGTGATCAAGGGGCGCTGGAAGCTGCACCTCCAGGCCCAACGGGGCGAATACTTCAATGCTCGTGAGTTCCCCCAGCTCTTCGATCTGGTTGATGATCCTGACGAGAGCTACAATCTGGCCAGCCGCCATCCGCAGCTGGTGGCGGAACTCAGCGCCGCCATCGCCGACTGCGATGCCCGTCTGCGGCCCTGTTACGTTGACACTCCGCGCCCTGGCCGCTGAGGCTCAACGGCCTGACGCAGTCCGGTGGCCGGGGTGGTGCCGTACAAGCGCCGGAAGGCCCGATGGAAGGCGCTGTAGCTGCCGAATCCGGCCTCCAGGGCCAGATGCAGCAGATCCCGTTGAGGGGTCCAGGCACCGACGACCAGGGCCAGGCGGGTCCGGGTCCGGTATTCGACCAGGGTCATGCCGGCGTTGCGACGGAACAGCCGACCGAGGCGGTCGGGCGACAGGGCGCAACGGTCGGCGACCTCGGCCAAGGACAGGTCAGGATCAGAACGGATCAGGCGGGCCGCCCGGGCCACTGCCGGATGGGTGGGGGCCGACAGGGGTTCGGCGGCGGCCAGGAAGGCCTCCCGCAGACGCCAGAGCAGATATTCGCCGCCAGGCACGGCAGCGGTGGTGGTGGCGACATCAGCGCACAGACGTGACAGGGTGGCACAGGTTTCGGGGGCGAGGTGGCGAGCAGCGATCGATGTCGGGCGTTGACTGCCAGCCTGGGCATCCAGGCCGTGGGTGATGGCAGCGCCGACCGCATCTGGTCGCCAGACCACGATCCACATCATGAAGTCCGGCGATTCATCAACCAGCAGATGGGCCTGACCGGGATGCAGGAACAGCAGGTCGTCAGCCGTCAGGGCGATCCGTTGGCCGTCGATCAGGTAGGCGGCGCGACCAGCCAGACAGAGATTGGCTTCAAGATCGGCGTGATGATGGGCCCGGCGCATGACATGGCCGCCACCGCCATGGCGCCAGATGCTGACCGGACCGAGATAGCGCAACTGCTCTTCCACGACGGAAAACGCTAACCGGTTGCCGTTCTACGGGAAGCGACGGATCGGCCGGTCGGGCAGAATCGCATGCCGGAGGACATGGCATGCAGCGCGCCTGTGACGTTGATTGGTCAGCCCATCGCCAACGGTGGCAGCAGTGGTGGGCCGGGGAGCTGGAACGGCCCCTGGTGATCCTGTACCGCAATGACCCGTGGCCGCAGCGGCCGACCTGGTGGAGCCATCAACTGGGGGCAGTACCGGACACGGTGGGCCCTGATGAGATCGCCGCCGCGTTCGCAGACCGCCTGACGACGCAGTGGTACTGTGGCGACCAGTATCCGCATGTCTGGATCGACTACGGTCCTGGGGTGGTGGCCGCCGCCCTGGGTGGCACCCTGCATGCTGACGGCTCCACCACCTGGTTCGGACCCGGCATCCATGCCGACACCTCCCTGGCCGAGATCGCCCTGCCGGCCCTGGGAGGCCCCTGGTGGGACCGGGTCCAGGCCGTCACCCAGGCCTGCATTACGCGCCTGGGGACCACGGCGGTTGTCGGTCATACCGATCTTGGTGGGGGTCTGGACATCCTGGCCTCGCTGCGCGGCACCGACGATCTGCTCTATGACTGCATGGATCAGCCGGAACAGATTGAACGACTGGCGCCGCAGATCACCGAGCGCTGGTGGCAGGCCTACCTGGCCCAGGCGGCGATCATCGAGCCGGCGGGCATGGGCACGACACCCTGGGCCCCGATCTGGAGTCCTGGCCGATGCTACATGCTGCAGTGCGACTTCGCCTACATGATCAGCCCTGACCACTTCGCCCGTTTCGTCCTGCCCGATCTCGCCAGCCTCTGTGCGCGGCTGGATCACGGCTTCTATCATCTCGACGGCAAGGGCCAGCTGCCCCATCTGGACCTGCTGTTGTCCCTGACTGATCTCAAGGGTGTGCAGTGGATTCCGGGTGACGGCAACCCTGATGCCGCCGACCCCTGCTGGTGGCCGGTGCTGCGGCGCATCCGCGAATCCGGCAAGCTGGTCCAGATCTTCACCACCGCCTCCAGGGCCCTGCGTCTGGCCCGTGAGCAGCCGACTGACGGCTTCGTGTTGGCCCTGCACAATGATCTGGAGGGCATCGATGATGACTGCGCGGTGGCCTTGATCCGGCAGGAAGCGGAACGGTATCGACGAGGGTAGGGCTGCGCAGCCGGGATTGCCGCATCCTGGCCGGGATGTAGGGTGCGACGATGACGACCCGGCATCATTGCGGCGCGGCGGCCGCAGCCCTGGAGGAGGCGATCGTCCGCCCCACGGCGCTGATCGGCTTTGACGGCTTCATCGATCATATCATCGATGTGGTCGACGAACGCTCGGCACCCGATTGTTACCGGCCCATGGCCGCGATCCCGATGCTGGCCCAGCGCATCGCTGCGGCGGCCCGCACCAGCACCAATCTCGAACTGGTGGTGCGCCAGCGCAAGATCGGTGGGGCGGCGGCGATCATGGCTCAGGCCGTGGCCCGCCTGGGCCTGGAGGTTGATGTGGTTGCGACCCTGGGCGAACCGGAGATCGATCCGGTGTTCCACGATCTGATGGCCCTGGCCCGTTCCGTCACCTCCCTGGGGCCGCCGGCCCTGACCGACGCCCTGGAGTTCGCCGACGGCAAGATCATGCTCGGCAAGACCGGCCCCCTGGATGCCATCAACCGCGACCGGCTTGCAGCGGTGCTGGGGGCGCGTCTGGCCGGGCTGCTGGCCGGTGTGGATGGTGTGGCCACCGTCAACTGGACCATGGCCACCGGCCTGTCCGGCATCTGGCGACAGCTGTGCGCCGAGGTCCTGCCCGGCCTGCGGCCAGACCGGCCGCTGTGGCTGGTCGACCTGGCCGATCCGGTCAAGCGGTCGCGGGACGATCTCTTTGCTGCCCTGGATGATCTGCGCTCCCTGGAACGCTTCGCCCGCGTGGTCCTGGGGCTCAATGGCAGCGAGGCCCGTCAGGTGGCGGCGCTGCTGGGGGTGAGCTGGCATGGCGACATCGAGGATCGTCATGCGGCCCGGCGCTGTGCCGAGGATATTTGCCGCCGGACCGGGCTCAGCCTGGTGGTCATCCATCTGCTCGGCTCGGCCGCCGCCGCCACGCCCGAGCATTCATGCGACGTCGTCGGGTTCCCCTGCCAGACCATCGCCGTGGCCACCGGCGGCGGCGATCATTTCAACGCCGGGCTGATGACCGCCCTGTGGTCAGGCCTGGACCTGGAGCAGGCCCTGCTCGTCGCAGCCGCCACCAGCCATTGCTACGTCAGCACGGGCATCTCACCCCAACGGGCCGAGGTCTGCGCCTTCCTGCGTCAAGGCCACCAGTAGCGCCGGTTTCAATCCGGCACAGGTGATGGCAGCGGGGCGCCGCGGAAGAAGCCCGGCGGATGGCCCAGGTAACGGCGCATCCAGCGCGACAGATGGTGGGCATCGCAAGCACCGACCTGGTCGGCGATGGCCTTCAGGGGCAGGCGGGTGGTGATCAGCAGGTCGCGGGCCTGTTCGACCCGGCGCCGGCGCAGGGTGTCGATGGGGGTCTGGCCGGTGGCGGCCCGCCAGCTGCGGGCGAAGTGGGCGGGGCTCATATGGGCCTGGGCGGCCAGGTCGGCCACGCTCAGGGGCAGGTGCAGATGGTCGTCGATCCAGGAGCGGACGGTGGTGACGAAGTCCGGCTCCCGACGCTGGGCGGCATCGGTCAGGGCCAGCAGCAGCAGATGCACCAGGAGGGGGGTCTCGTGCTGCTGCCGGGCCTCGGTCATCTGGCGGGTATCGGCCAGCCAGCCGGCGATGATCCGGCCCCGGCCGGTCTGGTCATGACAGGTCAGGGGCAGACCCTGGATCCGACCGTCGATGGCGACATAGACCAGGTCCACGCCATTCCGTCCGGCCCGTTCACCATGGACCATGCCGGCGGGGTAGAATACCCAGTCGCCGCTGCCGACCAGGTGACGCTTATCGCCAGCGACGATCTCCAGGCCACCGCCCATCACCATCATCACCTGATGGAAGGGATGGTGATGGACGGCATGTGACCAGGAGCGCGGCACGGTGATCCGGCCGACCCCCAGGGCCGTGGCATGGCGATGATCGATGAGCAGTCCTGTACACATGTCCAGCATCCTGGTACCGCCTCCATGATCCCCGTCCATGCTACAATGCAATCAGCAATGGCGGTAATGTACCTGTCTTTTCCTCATCCTGATCATGTCTGACCAGCTTCGGAGAGCTCGATCATGAGTGATGCCGCATGGCAGTTCCATACCCCGACCAAGCTCAGGGTGGGTTTGGGAATCAGCGCTGAACTGGCCGACGAACTGACCCTGCTGGGTGCTCGCCGGCCGCTGCTGGTCACCGACCGGGGCATCATCGCGGCCGGCATCGCAGACGACATCATCGCCGCCCTGGGCCCCGGCGGTACGCCACCATCGATCTACGATGCTGTTCGCAGTGATCCTGATGCCGCCACCGTGGCCGAGGGGTCGCAGCGTCTGCGGACCTGGCGGGCCGATGCGGTGGTGGCGGTCGGCGGTGGCAGCGTGGTGGATGCGGCCAAGGCCATGGCCATCATGGCCCGGCATGATGGCGACATCCTCGACTATGAGCATGGTCAGCAACGGCGCCGCTTTGATCGCCCTGGTCTGCCCCTGATCACCATCCCCACCACCGCCGGGACCGGCAGCGAGGTCACCTGGTGGAGCGTCATCACCGATCCGCAGCGACGGCGCAAGTGCGACATCGGCTCACCCCTGATGGCGGCCCGGGTGGCCCTGGTCGATCCGGCCCTCAGCCGGGGCCTGCCGCCCCAGGCCACTGCCGCCACCGGTTTCGATGCCCTCAGTCATGCCCTGGAGGCCCTGGTCACCCGCCATCATCATCCGGCTACCGATGCCCTGTGTCGACAGGCCATCGAGATGATCATGGCCCATCTGCCGACCGCAGTCGCGAATGGTCATGACCTGGAGGCACGAATGGCGATGGCATCGGCCGCCAGTATTGCTGGCTTGGCCTTCCCCAATGCCGGCCTGGGGGCGGTCCATGGCCTGACCGCTCCCTTGGGAGCCCGCCTGGGTATCGCCCACGGTCAGGCCTGCGCCGCCCTGCTGCCGGCAGTCATGCGCTGCAACAGCACGGTGGTGGCCGACCGTTATGCGGCGGTAGCCAGTTGGTGGGGGTGGCAGGGAATCGATCCGGCGGCTGGGGCGGCAGTGGCCGTCGATCGGGTGCTGACCCTGCGGCGGCAACTGGGGCTGCCATCCCTGCGCGAACTCGGCTGCACCGCCGCTGATGTCCCGGTGATCGCCGCCGATGCCATCGGCCCCTGCTCCAATTGTGTCAACAATCCCCGGCCGTTGACCGTCGCGGATCTGGACCGACTCCTGCACGATGCTCTGGATGAATAGCTATGGTCTTGGACCAGAACACCATCGATCACCTGCCCCGGCCCCCCGGTCTGCCGGGGCTCATCCGTCACCTGCTGGGTGCTGAACGTCGCATCAGCATCGATCAGGCCCGTATCATCACCGACAGCCGTCGGCGGCATCCTCACCTGACCCCAGTCGAGCAGCGGGCGGAATCCTTCCGCGCCGCCTGCGCCGGCATCCCCCTTGAACTGCCCGATGGTCATCTGGTGGTCGGCGATCGGGCCCCCGGTCTGCGCAGCGGGGTGGTCTTTCCGGAGGCGGCCCTGACCTGGATCTGGCGTGAACTCGCCACCCTGCCGACCCGTCCCCAGGACCCCTTCATGGTCCCGCCGGGGATCACCGACATCATCGGCGATGAACTGCTGCCCTTCTGGCAAGGGCGCAGCCTGGAGGATCATGTCTATGCCGCCCTGGGTGATCTGGCGACGGACATCGCCCCGGTAGCCAAGATCAATCAGCGTGACCATGCCCAGGGCCATATCATCCCCGATCTGACGACCTGGCTGCGTCTGGGGCCGACCGGTCTGATCGAGCGCATCCGCGCGCACCATGGCCGCAGCCCGCCCAGTGCCCAGCACGGGGCCATGGTCACGGCCCTGGAGGGGGCCAGGATCTTCATCCGTCGACATGGCGAGGCCCTGGCAGTCCGTGGTCATCACGACCACGCCCGCCGCTGCCGGGCCCTGGCCGAGCGGCCGGCCCAGGGCTTCATCGAGACCGTGCAGGCGACCTGGTTCCTGTTGGTCCTGCTCCATCTGGAATCCAACGCCTCGTCCTTCAGTTGTGGTCGGCTGGATCAGACCTGGTGGTCGGCCTATCACGACGATTGTGCCGCCGGCCGGCTTGATCCGGCCACGGCCCTGGTCTGGATCGAACACTTCTTCCTTGCCTGCAATCGCATCGTCTATCTGCGCAACGCCCATAGCGCCCGCTATTTCGCCGGATTCCCCATCGGCTTCAACATCTGCCTGGGCGGGATCCATGGCGATGGGTCTGATGCCAGCAATGACCTGACCTGGCTGCTGCTGCGGGCCCAGGCCGACCTCGGCCTGCCCCAGCCCAATCTGTCGCTGCGGGTCCATGAGGACAGTCCGCGCCCGCTGTTGGAGGCCGCCGCCCGGGTGATCGGGCACGGCAGCGGCATGCCCCAGGTGTTCAACGATGGTTCGATCATTCCCGCCCTGCAGGCCCGTGGCATCGCCCCGGAGGATGCCGCCGACTACGCCGTGGTCGGCTGCGTCGAACTGAGCACCCAGGGCTCCATGCTCGGCTGGTCGGATGCGGCCATGGTCAATCTGATGAAATGCCTGGAGCTGGCGGTCAATGACGGGGTCTGCCTGCTCAGCGGCCGGCGTCTGGGGCCGGCCACCGGCAGCCTTGCCGACCATCGCGACAGCGCCGCCTTGGACCGGGCCCTGGCGACCCAGATCGATGCCGCCCTGGCCAGCACCCGCCAGGCCTGCGCCATTGTTGAACGGTGTCATGCCGAACATCTGCCGTCGCCCTTCCTGTCGACGGTAGTCGACGACTGCATCGCCCGTGACCTGGACGTAACCGCCGGGGGGGCCAGATACAACCTCAGCGGCATCCAGATCATCCAGGTCGCCAATCTGGCCGACTCCCTGGCGGTGCTGCATCGGGGTGTCTACCCAATGGAATTGCACTA
>SLQH01000051.1 GCA_007131555.1 Planctomycetota bacterium
ACTGGGTCACCGTTGTGTGCAGGGCTGCGCAATCCACGGGCATGGGAGCCGCGACGGTGATGTCGGGGATGTCGGTATGGCAGTCACTGTCGTTGATAAGCAATTCCTCGTACAGCTTCTCGCCCGGTCGCAGGCCAGTGTAGCTGATGGCGATGTCGATGTCGGGGCGCTTGCCGCACATGAAGATGAGCTGGCGAGCGAGGTCGGCGATGCGTACCGGTTCGCCCATGTCGAGGATGAATATCTCGCCGGCCCGGGTGCTGCGGGCGGCGGCCTGGAGAACCAGCGATACGGCTTCCGGGATGAGCATGAAATAGCGGGTGATGTCGGGGTGGGTGACGGTCACCGGGCCGCCAGCGGCAATCTGGGCCAGGAACCGGGGCACCACGCTGCCCGATGAGCCGAGGACATTGCCGAAACGCACCGCGCAGCAACGCATGCTGCCATCACTGGCGGCGCATTGCATGAGGCGTTCGCAGACCCGCTTGCTGGCCCCCATGACGTTGGTCGGTCGCACCGCCTTATCGGTGCTGATCAGCACCAAAGACCCGACCCGCTGGGCGCTGGCGGCCTGCAAGACGTTGGTGAAGCTGGCCACGTTGTTGTAGATGCCGGTGCAGGGGTTGTCTTCAACCAGGGGGACGTGCTTATAGGCGGCGGCATGGATCACCAGGTCCGGTCGCGCCTGGGCCATCATGGCCCCGGTGGCCACGGCATCCAGCAAGCTGAGCAGATGCGGCACCACCTCCAAGTCCGGCCACTGCTCGGACAGCTCGGCGTGAATCTGGTACAGAGCGAACTCGCTGTGATCGACGATATGCAGGCGGCTGGTGCCCAGGCGGGCCACCTGGCGGCACAGTTCGCTACCGATCGATCCGCCGGCCCCGGTGATCATCACCGCATGGTCCTCGATCAGGGTCTGCACCGGCGCCTCATCGAGTTGACGCGAGGGCCGCCGCAGGAGGTCCTCCAGGGCCATGTCCCGCAGACCGAGATGGAGATGCCCAGCATCATCATCAAAGGCCGTGCTGACCCCCTTGGCCAGGAGCACATGGATGCCTCGGGCCATGGCCCGGCGGAACAGATGGCGGATCTTGTCGAGCGGCGGCTCGGCCATGGCCACTACCACCAGATCGGGCCGGATGCGGGCCACGATGGCCTCGAAGTCGTCAAAGGAGCCCAGCACCGGCTTGCCGTGGATGACATTGCGGTGATGGGTGCTGTCGTCATCCATGAAGCCCACCGGGACGAAGCCGGAGGCTCGCTTGAGGTCGCGCAGGGCCAACTCGCCCAGAGAGCCAGCGCCATAGATCAGGACCCGCTGCGGATCCTCACCGTTGGCACTGCGCTCCAGCAGGAGACGGGCGCACAGGCGCATACCGCCGGCGACCATCAGGGCCATCATGCCCTCCAGGACCCAGAAGGCCCGGCCCAGACCGGCACTGTTGCTCAGACCCATCATCAGCCCACTGGACATGGCCACGGCGCTGCCGATGGCCACCCCGACCACGGTACAGACCAGGGTATGGATGCCGCTATAGCGCAGCACCGCCCGATACATGCCCAGGCGGATGAAGGCGGCAATCCGCACTCCGATGAGCAGGACCAGCAGCAGCCAGGCCGAGGAGGACGGGTAGCGATTCAGGACCCAGGCCGCGACCAGGATGACCACGATGTTGGCGACGATGTCGAGGCCGATCCACATGGCCTGGAGCAGACGACGACGGCGCCGCGGACACGACCCGGTCTCAGACTCCTCAATCGGCGCCAATACCGTGGTCTGGGGGCGTTGGACGTAGCCTTGGGTCGGATCTATGGACGGCACTCTCAGTCGCGCACTGCTGGAGGCAGAGGGGTCGTAGGCGTGGTCCCAGCGCTGAGCGTCCATCGATCACGGTCCTCCCGCACTCTGACAACGGCAAGAAGGAATGTTACAGGTTGCAGACAAGAATACCAGCGGCATCAGCGCCCGCACACTGGCAATTGGGAATTGGCCATTTCTTGAATACCGATCCACCAATCGAACACGCCGCGCCATCATGACCATCACGCACGCATATGTAGCGCCGGCTTCAGCCGGCCGCAACGCTTCCGTGCATACGACATCTTATGTCACAATCGACAATCGTCAGCGACACCACACGTTCACAGCAACCCACTTCAAGGAGCCTGCCCCCAGACACGCTGGTTCCAGGCAGCAGTGTGCTTGACGCAGATCATCGTTATCAGCGCTGAGACTCACAGCCACCAGAGTATCTGTCACCGCCCTACGATGCACGTACTGCGATGCGCTGGTGGTTTCTTGCTGATCGAACACGTATCGGCAGGCTAAAGCCTGCCGTCCGTGCCGGCTAAAGCCGGTGCTACGCCGGCACCCGCACACGGGCGGTTGACGCCGCCGCTTTGCGCCTTGGTCGCAGCCACGAGTCGGCCATGATGCAGCCATGATGCACAGCACGCTGCGCCGGGTTCTGGGTCTGGGCTGGGCCTATCGTTGGTGGTTTCTGGCGACCCTGGGACTGGCCGGTATTTCTGCGGCCGTCTTCGGCTTCGTGATCCTGGCCATTGACAGCATCGTCCGATCATGGTCCGGCATCCAAAGCGCCCTGGACGATGGCCAGGGCGTTGCCCCAGAAGAGATATCAGCCGCCCGCGACATGATGAGCAACACCACATGGCATCTCCTGCTGTTGGCTCCGATAGCAGCCTTCAGTGCCTGGGCAGCCATCCTGGTCGGCCAGCGTCTGGCCAATACCTGCCTGCGCGATCTGCGCCTGCGCTTTGTCGGTCACCTCGTCGACCTGGAGCTGGGCTTTCATGCCAGCACTGCCAAGGGTGATCTGATGACCCGGATGATGGCTGACCTGGAAAGCATGCGCAACCTGATCCAACGCCTCTACGGCCGGGTCATGCAGCAACCGATCGAACTGTTGGTCTATGCCGCCTATGTCTTCTACCTCAATTGGCAACTGGGGACGATCTATGTCATCACCATGATCCCGGTGGCCCTGGTCCTGACCCGCATCGTCGCCAGTCGCAAACGCCGCTCGCGCCGGGCCCTGCATGCCCGGTCCGACAGCTTGGTGGCCTTCGAACAGATCACCTCCGGCATCCGGGTGATCAAGGCCATGGGCTCCAGTCAGCATGAGCAACGGCGCTTCGATGGCTCCAACCGCACCCTGTACGACAAGATGATGCGGGTGGCCTCGGCCAAGGCCCTCAGCGAGGGCACCACCCATGGCAGCGTCTTCCTGATGATGGCCGGGATGCTGCTATTGGCCGGCTGGCTCTTTGAACAAGCCCTGCTGGATCCGGCCACCCTGATTGCCGTCCTGGTGGTCCTGGTCCGTTCGACAGCGATTCTCCGACAATTACAACATGCCGTCGGCGATGTAGCCCAGAACCTCCCGGCGGCCGAACGGGTCTTCGCCATCCTTGACCGCCAGCCGGCCCTGGTCGACGATCCGGCTCTGCTGGTCTGCCCCCCACCCCGCCAGGCCATCAGCCTCCAGCAGGTCCGCTTCCGCTATGGCCCTGACCAAGACGAGGTCCTGCGCGACATCGACCTGGAGATCCCGGTCGGCGCCACCATCGCCCTGGTCGGCCCCTCCGGGGGTGGCAAGAGCACCCTGCTGGACCTCATCCCCCGTTTGCACGATGTCAGCGACGGCAGCATCTGCTGGGACGGGATCGACGTCCGCCGCCTGCAACCCTCGTCGATCATCCATCGCTGCGCCATCGTCCAGCAGGAGTCCTTCCTGTTCGACGACACGGTCCTTGAGAACATCCGCTACGGCCGCCCCGAGGCCAGCCAGGAGGAGATCGAACAGGCCGCCCGCCGGGCCCATGTCCACGACGACATCCTGCGCCTGGAGGGTGGCCTGGGCTACCAGACCCGGGTCGGCGACCGGGGCTCGCGCCTGTCCGGCGGCCAGCGCCAACGGGTGGCCATCGCCCGGGCCCTGCTACGCGATGCCGCCGTGCTGCTGATGGACGAACCGACCAGCGCCTTGGATGCCGGCAGCGAGGCCCACGTCCAGGAGGCCCTCGACGAACTGATGCGCAACCGCACCACGGTGGTTGTAGCCCACCGCCTGGCTACCATCCGCCGGGCCGACTGCATCCATGTCCTCGGCGGCAAGGACGACGGCGACATGCGCGGCCGCATCATCGAATCCGGCACCCACGACCAACTGGTCGCCGGCGGCGGCACCTACGCCCGCCTGGTGGCCCAGCAGAGTCTGGAAGGCTGAACAGCCCCTGCGATCCCGCTTGTCGTCTGCGCCCACGCCGCTAGCGTCCGCTGTGCACGCCTCCAGGAGCATCCCATGAGCACCCGCCCGGTCTGTCTGATCATCCGCGATGGCTACGGTTGGAACGAGGATCCCAGCGGCAATGCCGTGATGGCCGCCGCCACGCCCAACGATGAGGCCTACATGGCCCAGTATCCGCACGCCCTGATCGATTGCAGCGGCGAGGCCGTGGGCCTGCCGGAGGGCTATCAGGGCTCGTCTGAGGTTGGGCACCTCAACATGGGCGCCGGACGCATCGTCATTCAGGAACTCAAGCGCATCGATGACGGCCTGGCCTCCGGGGCCCTGTTCGCCAAGCCGGCCTGGCAGGATCTGGTCGCGCGCTGGCGCAGCGGCGGCGGCAGCCTGCATCTGTGCGGCCTGATCCAGGATGAAGGGGTCCATGCCCATCAGGAGCACCTGTTCAAGATCATCCGCCGGGCCCGCGACGAGCATCCCGGTGGCCGCATCGTCTGCCACGCCTTCCTTGATGGCCGCGACACCCCACCCCGCTCATGCCTGGAATACCTGCCCAAGCTACAGATGGTCCTGGCCGAGGTCGGCAATGCCGTGATCGGCACCGCCATGGGTCGTTACTATGCCATGGACCGCAGCCAGACCTGGTCGCTGACCGACACCTGCTATCAGTCCCTGGTCGAGGCCACCGGTCGTCGGGTCGCCGACCTGGAAGCGGCCATCGAGGCCGCCTACGCCACCGAGCAGACCCCCGACGGCGGCGAGATGGGCGACGAGTACATCCCTCCCCTGGTGATCGGCGACTACGCCGGCATCCAGGATGGCGACGTGTTCATGCATACCAACTACCGTCAGGACCGGGCCATCCAGCTGACCCAGGCCTTCGTTGAAGACGGCTACCCCGGCACCCGCGCCCGCCGCCCGGACATCGCCTACCTCGGCCTGACCCGCTACTACGACCAGTTCACCAGCTACCTCCTGGGCGGCGGCGGTGAGGGCGACGGGGTCTGCATGGACCATCTGGTCGGCGAGGTCATCAGCGCTGCCGGACTGCGTCAACTGCGCATCGCCGAGACCCAGAAGTTCCGCCATGTCACCTCGTTCTTCAACGGCAAGTCGACCACCCCCTATCCGGGCGAGGACCAGGTCGAGGTCAAGGGCCGCTTCGATCCGGCCCTGTTCGCCGACCACCCGGAGATGGACGCCATCACCGTCACCGATCGCCTGCTCGCGATCCTGGCCGACCCCGCTGCCGCCTACGACTTCATCGCCGTCAACTTCGCCAACGGCGACATGGTCGGCCACACCGGATCCTTCGCCGCTGCGGTCACCGCCTGTGAGACCGTCGACGCCTGCCTCGGCCGCCTGGTGCCGGTGCTGCTGGAGCAGGGCTACCGCATCCTGGTCACCGCCGACCACGGCAACGCCGAGCAGATGCTTGACCCGGTCACCGGCCGGACCAAGACCAGCCACTCGCTCAACCCGGTGCAATGCCTCTACATCGCCGACGATGCCGCCGACAAGCGCCTGATCGAACGCGGCAAGCTGGCCGACATCGGCCGCACCGTGGTCGAACTGCTGGGCCTGCCGGTCCCGCCTGAGATGACGGCCGATTCGCTGTTTGCGTGAGGCGGGGGCGCGTAGGCGCTCAATCAGGCCAAGGGTTTCTCAAGCAATACGGTCACCGGTCCGGTCCCTCTGCCCACATTGCCCCTTGGCCCCCCCGGCTGGCGCTCATACTCGCAGCCCTGCCGTCATGTCGATCTCCGCCCACCGTGTCTTCGCCCACCTGACTGCCGACAACGCCGCCGTGTACCGGGCGGTGTTGATGGCCTTCGTCCAGACCAAGGAGCGCTTCCGGCTGCATCTGCGCCCTGAGGACCTGGTGGCCGAACTGGCCGACGGGGCGCCTGAAGGGTCAGGGCTGGTGGCGGCCGAGCAGATCCAGCCGGCCCTCAACCAGCTGGTCGACTGGGGCAATCTGATCGCCACGCCGGATGGTTCGGAAGTGCGCACGGTCGAAGACTTCTACCGGGCCCGGTTCCTGTACCAGTTGTCACGCCCAGGCGAGGCGGCCGAGACGGCCTTGCAGGTCTTCCATGAGCGCCTGGAACAGCCGGGCGAACTCCAGACCGCCGCCCTGGCCGACATCGACCGCCATCTGGCCGCCCTGCAAGCCCTGGTCAGCGATCCGGCGGCCGATGCCGGGCGGGTCCACCAGACCATCAGCCAGCTGTTCGCCCGCTTTGACGGCTTGGCCGAGCAGGCCCGCAGCTTCCTGGCCTCACTGCGCCGCAGCCTCGATCTGCGGGGCGGCGGGGTGGATGACTTCCTGGCCTACAAGGAGCATCTGATCGGCTATGTCGAGCGCTTCCTGCGCGAGCTGACCGCCAGCGCCGGCGGCATCATCGCCCGCCTGCAGGATCTCGAACGGGCCGGTATCACCGTCTGGCTGCTGCGCTGCGCCGACCGGGACCTGGCCGACAGCCTGCGCCAGGACGCCGAGGCCCGGGCCGCAGTCCAGGCCCGCTGGCAGCGCCGCTTTGACGGTCTGCGGACCTGGTTCATCGGAGCGGATGGACAGCCGGCCCAGTACCAGGAGCTGCGGGCCCATACCCGGGCCGCCCTGCCGGTGCTGCTGGAGGCCCTGGGCAACCTCCATGATGCCCGCCTGCGGCGCAGCGACCGGGTGGCCGATCTGCGCTGCCTGGCCCGCTGGTTCGCCACCGCCGCCAGCGACCAGGAGGCCCACGCCCTGTTCCATCAGGCCTTCCTGCTCTCACCCAGCCGCCACCTGATGATCGACGACGCCACCGTGCAGGCCCGCGAGGACGAGCCGGTGCCGCCCTCGACCCCCTGGTACGATGATCGGCCGATCCGCATCAGCCCGCGCCTGCGCAGCCAGGGCCGCCTGCGCGCCGGACCCGGTCAGCGGGCGGTGGTCCTGGATCACGGTCTGGCCAAGATCCAGCTGCACCGCCGCCTGGCCGAGGAGGCCGCCGCCCTGCACCGGGCCCGGGCCGCCATCGCCACCGGCCGGGCGACCCGCCTGTCCCAGATGCAGGTGGCCGAGCCCCAGGCCTTTGAGGTGTTGCTTGACTGCCTGGGCGCGGTCCTGGCCCGGCGGGTGGACCCCCAGGCCACCATCATCGCCCATTCCGGCGACGGCAGCCTGCGCATCACCTGCACCCCCCTGCCCAACCGTCCCCAGATGACCCTGCCCGGCCCCCTGGGCGATCTGATCGGTGAGGACCTGGAACTGACCATCTGCGAGAGCTGGCAATGAGCAGCGCCGCCGACATCCTGCGCCAACGGGTCGATGCGGCCGTGGCCGAGGAACGCCGCCAGGCCCTGCGCGCCCTCCTGCAACGCCCCCTCCTGCACGCCGCCCATGACCGCGAGACCTTCGCCCTGGTCCGCCGCCACCATGACTATCTCAGCACCTGGCTGAGCACCCATCCCTGTTGGAGCCTGTACGCCGATGCCGAGTGCGTCCGTCTGGCCAAGACCCCGGACACCCTCCTGCCGCCGGAAACCAGCCATCCGGCCCAGGATCCCCGCCACCATCAACCCTTCACCCGCAAGCGCTATGTCTGCTTCTGCCTGGCCCTGGCCAGTTGCGAGCGGGCCGGCCGCCAGATCACCCTGCGCCGTCTGGCCGAGGACCTCCAAGGCCAGCTGGCCGGTGATCCGGTGCTGGTGGCGGCCGGGCTGCGCCTGACCCTGGACGACCGCAGCGAACGCGCCGACATGGTGGCCATCGGCCGGCTGTTGATGGACCTGGGGGTGCTGGAGCGCATCCACGGTGACGAGGAACGCTTCCTCAGCGAGGCCGGCGACTGCCTATACACCATCCGCCGCACGGTCCTGGCCCGCCTGCTGAGCGTGCGCCTGGGGCCGTCCCTGATCGACGCCAGCGAGCCGACCGAGCGGCTCATGGCCCTCCAGCGCGAGGTCCTGGGCAGCGGCGAGGCCGAACGCCGTCGCCACCTGCGCCGTCATCTGATCCGCGCCCTGCTGCAACGCCCGGTGGTCTACTACAGCGACCTTGAAGACGAGGCCGCCGCCTATCTGCGCTCCCAGCAGACCCATCTGATGAGCGAACTGGCTGCCGCCACCGGCCTGCATCCCGAACAACGCCAGGAGGGCGTGGCCCTGGTCGACGACCAGCAGGAGCTGACCGACTTCCGCCTGCCCCAGGAGGGCACCAACGGCCATGCCGCCCTGCTGCTGGCCGGGTTCTTCGCCGCCCACCTGCCCCTGGCCCCGGACACCCCCATCCCCCTGGCCCGGATCGAGGACTTCATCGCCCAGGAGGCGACCCGCAAC
>SLQH01000512.1 GCA_007131555.1 Planctomycetota bacterium
GGCTGGCTGGCATGCCACCCTCGACGCCTTCGCCAGCTGTTTGCAGCAGCTTACTCAACGCGCGATCACAGCTGGCAACTTGCGCATTGCCGAGGATTGTTGCCATCTCATCACTGCCGTTCCGAGCACCCTCTCCCAGGCCATCACCCTGCTATGGCTATGGGACGCCGGCGCCGGCCTGCTCAACCATGGCCGCATCGACGACGACCTAGCCCCCTTCCTCGGCGATGAGGCCGAAGCCGAGGCCCTGCTGGCCGACTGGTGGTTGCGCCTGGCTGAGCGCGGCACGGTGTTCAACGGCCGCGTCTGCCTCGGCGGCCGCGGCCGGCGCCAGCCCCAGGCCGCCGATCGCCTGGCCCGCATCGCCCTGCGCGTGACTGCCGCCCATGACGCCATCGAGCCCCAGGTCAGCCTGCGCATCAATGACGATCAGGATCCCACGCTGCTCGACCTCGCCCTCGACAGCCTGGCCCAGGGCCGCACATACCCCATCCTCTACTGGGATGACCAAGTCATCCTCCATGTGGCGGCAGCCCATGGCATCAGCCAAGACGCGGCCGAGCGCTGGCTGCCCTATGGCTGCGGTGAGACGGTGATCAGTGGCGCCGGAACCGCCAGTCCCAACGGCATCGCCAATGCCGCGCGGCTGCTTGAAGAGGTCCTCTTCGAGCTGCCGGTTGGCTGCCGCCGCGCTCCAACGGCTGATGATCTGGCCGGGGCCACGGATTTTGCCGATATCGAAGCCCTGTGGCAGGCCTACTATGCTCGCCAGGACCAAGCCATGCAGGCCCTGGCCCGCTGGCAGGCCCACGCCCACCGCGTGGCGGGGCAGGAATGCTGCTTCCTAGCGCTCTCCCTGCTTAGCGATGACTGCCTCGGTCGAGGACGCGCCATCCTCGCCGGCGGCGCACGCCACCACGGCGGCACCATGGAACTGTACGGCCTGAGCGATGCCGGTGACAGCTTCGCCGCTTTGGAGGCGGTGGTGTTCGGGCCGCGGGGCTGCGGCCTGGCAGCGTTGCGTCACGCCCTGCTGGACGACTTCGCCGGCCATACCCCCCTGCTGGCCCGTCTGCGCCGGGCTCCTGCCTACGGCAATGATGACGCACGCGCCGACCGCTGGACCCGGCGCGTGCATCGGGCCTGCTGCGACAGCTGCCAGCGGCACGGCCGGGCCGCCGGCCTCGATCACTTTCTGGTCGTCGTCATCAACAACTGGGTCAACACCGTGTTCGGTCGCCGCACCGGCGCCTTGCCCAGCGGCCGGCGGGCCGGGGTAGCTCTGGCCAATGGCAATGGCCCCCAAGGTGGTCGTGACGGCAACGGGCCGGTCGCCCTGCTGCGCTCCCTCGCCGGCTTGGATCGGGGGCACGATGCCGGCTGCGTGCAGCACCTGAAGCTGTCGCGCCAGTGGTTCTCGGGCGACCGAGCACCCCTGAAGGCCCTGCTCGCCGGCTACGCCGCCAACGGTGGTATGCAGGTGATGATCACCACCTCTGATCCGGGCGAACTGCAGGCGGCGATGGCCGATCCATCGGCCTACGGCCACCTGATGGTGCGCGTGGGCGGCTTCAGCGCCCGCTTCGTAGACCTGCCCCGCGACTGCCAGGAAGAGATCTGTCAGCGGAGTCTGCACTGATGGTCACGGAGGTGATCGGCGCCATCTCGGCCATCCACCGCGGCGCCCTCCACGATGGTCCCGGCCTGCGGACAACCGTGTTTCTGCAGGGCTGCCATCTGCGCTGCGTGTGGTGTCACAACCCGGAAACCTGGGCAGCCCAGCCTCGCCTGGCCTGGGTGGCGGCGGACTGCCTCGGTTGCGGCGGCTGCAGCCCTGCCTGCCCCAGGGACCTGCTGCCCAAGGGGCCGCGTTCGGCCCCGGCCGCTTGCGATGCCTGTGCTGCATGCACGACGGCCTGTCCCAGTGGCGCCCTGCTCCTCCAAGGCAGCCAGCGCAGCGTCAGTTCGGTGATGGGCGAGGTCCTGCGCGATGCTGCATCCCTGCGCCAGGGTGGCGGCCTCACCCTCAGCGGCGGTGAGCCCCTGGATCAGCCGGCCTTCACCGCCGCCCTGCTGGGCGCTGCTGGCGAGGCCGGCCTGCGCCGCTGCCTGGATACCAGCGGCGATGCCCCGCAACCGGTGATCGTCACCCTCATCCCCCTGGTCGACTGCTGGCTGCTGGATTGGAAATGCGCTGATGACCAGCGGCATCGCCAGCTGACCGGCATCGGCAATGCCCGCATCCGCGCCACCCTGGATCTCTTGGATGCAGCCGGGGCAGCCATTTGGCTGCGCTGCCCGCTCATACCAGGCTTGAACGACGATGAGGCCCATCTCGCCTCTATTGCCGCGTTATCGCAGCGGCCAAGCATCCAGCGCGTCGAGATCATGCCCTTCCATCGCCATGGCCTAGGCAAGGCCCAGGCCAACGGCCACCAGATCTACAACGCCCCCAGCTCCACCCCGACCCAGGTCGCAACGTGGCGATCCCGATTACAGGCCATGGACTGTCAATACCTTCACCTGTAGCCCACAAAGGAGAGGCCCTGAGTACCAACCTGTCCACCGGGCCCAGGTCCGCAAGCAGATCGCCAACCCCCAGGATCCTAACTTGGCGGATCAACTGTTGTAAACACGCCGCACACTGGTGGCGGGTGACAGGCCGGCAAGGAGGCACAGTTATTCACTGAACACATCCATGCGCCATCCAGTAGTAAGACCGAACCATGGAGGAGTTTTAATCTGCCAATTTAGTGCTGATTCCATCAAAAAATGCCGACATGCAAAGGCGCTCGTACAATCAAAACAAAATCAATAGCACCTCAGCCATAGCATGATCCCTGCTGACAAGCTGGAATTCCGCGCCAGCCAGAAGCTACTCATTCAGGCGCAGGGCAATCACTGGAACGGCGGTCTTGGGCTTGGAGATGGGCAGAGTCAGAGAGAGCAGGTCGTCACCAAACCCAGCATTGCGAGCGGTATGCATCTGCCAGCGCCCCAAACCGCGCAAGGGGATCTCGCTACCATCAAGCAGAAGACGGGCGTCGCGCACCTTGCCACGCAGGCCGTCCAAATGCAGATGCTTGTAGGGCCAGGCGAAGACATGCACATAAAGAGTACGACTGGGCGCATGCCAAGTGAAACGACAATCGGGCGGGCAGACGAACTCTGCTGGTGCGGAGCCGCAGCCATGGATGGTACAGGCATGATAGCGCATCCAGGCAGCAATGTCCTCCAAGCGTTCGACGGTGTCGGGGCACAACTCGCCACGGGCATTGGGCCCGACATTGAGAAGCAGATTGCCGTCCTTGCTCACCGTGTCGACCAGGGTGCGGATCAATTCATCGCTGTCCCGCCACGAGGTGCCCTCGCGTCCATAGCCCCAATGACCACAGAGGTTCTGACAGGACTCCCACAGCGCCGGCTTGCCATTGCGGGTCAGGCAGGCCCGTGGGCAAAACTGCTCGGGGCTGATGAAGTCGCCTCCGCCCTCCAGGCCTAGGCGGTCATCGATGAGGATGTTGGGGCGCAATGAGCGCAGGTGCTTGACCAGAGTCTCGCTCTCCCACTCGGCGGCACCCTTGCCCGGTCCCAGGGGATTCTCTGGGTCCGGCGGATTGGGATAGGTGAAATCAAACCACATGACGTCTATGTCGCCGTAATTGGTCAGCAGTTCGGTGGCCTGATTGCGCATATAGGCGGCATAGCGACGCATATCCCGGTCCACATTGCGAAGCGCCATCTCCTCTGCGGGCAGATCTCGCAAGGGGCCCCAGTGACGATCAATGACAAACTCCGGGTGCGACCAGTCAAGCAGGGAATAATAGAAACCTGTACGTAAACCACGCTCCCGGAATGCCGCAGCCCAGGGTTTGAGCAGATCGCGCTTGGCCCGGGTGTTGGTGGCCTTGTAATCGGTGAACTGGCTGTCGAAGAGGCAAAAACCATCGTGGTGCTTGGCGGTGATCACCGCGTAACGCATCCCCGCACGAGCAGCCAAATCTGCCCAAACGACAGGGCTGTAGAGATCAGGATTGAAATCGGCGAAGTAGCGCTGGCGATAGTCGACCGGATCGATGGACTCCTGGTTCATCACCCACTCGCCGCGAGCCGGAGTTGCATAGATGCCCCAGTGGATGAACATGCCGAAACGGGCTTCGGTAAACCAAACGGTGTCTGGATGCGTCATGGAATTCGCTCTCCTCTAGTCGTAGAGTGTAGTCAATCAACCATTGGCTGTCCATGATTGCCCCGCTTGCGCATGTTGCTGTTTCCCGCATTATATCCGTATGCATGCATTAAGTCAGCCCCTCGCCCCACTACGTCTGCGTATCGCTGGGGGCGCCTGCACCATCATTGACGAGCGCTGGTCCTATCCCATGCATGCGCCCTGGTGGCGCATCTACTGCAACCGAGAAGACGGGGCATGGTTCTCCTTAGCTGGCAAGCACGTACCCATGCCAGCCGGCCAGGTGATGGTGGTGCCGCCCTGGTGCCCGGCCCAAACCGGGTGCTCAGGACGGGTCCACCACGTGTTTGTCCATGTCACCATTGAGGGCCAAGAAGCTTGGTTGCCCGCTGGTCTACCGCCCTTCGTTCTGCCCCTGAGCGCTGACTTGCAGGTCCTAGTGGAGCGCTGCGAGGACTCAACGGTGGCGCCCTGGTGGCCCGATGCCTTGGCCCGCGTTGCCCTTGCCCATACCTATGAGGCCCTACCTACGACAGTACGTAAACGCCTGCGCGATGCCCTTGACGGCCCTGATGATCTGGCTCCAGCGATCTCCCTGGCCCAGGCCCGGCTACATCTCCCACTGACGGTGATTGAACTCGCAGCCGCCTGCGGCATAAGCGAGGATAGCCTGGTGCGCCGCTTTCGCCGCCGCCTGGGCTGTACCCCTGGAGTCTGGCTGACCCGCCTGCGCATCGGTCGCGCCGCTGAATTACTAGAGTCGACAGATGACCCAGTGGAATCTATAGCGCCCCAATGCGGCTATGCCGACCGCGCCGCATTCTCCCGCGCCTTCACCCGGATCATGGGTCTGGGGCCAGCCGCCCACCGCCGTCAAACCCGATCCTGGCTGCCCTAAGGCCCACATCCACCTTATGATAGGAGCAAGGGTCTGCCCTGGCATACAGATCCCCGACTCCTTCGCAGCAATGACGTTCAGCAAAACCGAGGAAGGGTGAAGTACTCACAGCAGATTTCCGAGGTTATTCAAAGCATCCTATTTCGCCTTGAACAGCAAGGCCAGCTGCCGGCTTTAGGGTGGCTATCAACCAAACAGCTGCCAAGCCGCTATGACTGCGGCAATAGCCACGACCCAGGCCAGCCATAACCAGAGCGGGATCGGCCGTCCAGGGTCAGCGGCAAAGCGGTTGGAAGATGCCATCTGGCGCAGGGCGCTGACCTCACGCGATCGTTTGGCGGCCTCGCTGCGGATCTGATGCGACAGCCGTTGGTCATCATCCGGGATCGCGCTACCGCCCCCCACCTCGTTCTTGCGTTCGGCCAACAAGCCATAGAGGGCCTTGGAATCCTCGGCTTCACGAGGATCGCTGGTGAGTTCATCTATGGCGGCAAAGGTCTGATCGCGGATCGTAGTCGCTGGCACGCTGCTCATGATGTCAGTAAGTACCCCCAACAAGCCCATGCGTTGGCTTATGACCTGGCCCAAGGCCGCTACTGTAGCACCCGCTTGATCAGTCCTCTGTCTGGACGGGATCAGCGGCGGCATCATCCACGACCCGCTCTGGAGACCGGGCCATCACCGCGACCATGGGCAAAGCAGCGAAGATGCGATTCGCCAAGGCGACCAGATCCTCACGCCGGGCAGCAGTCAGACTTTCGCCATACCCCGTGACGACCTCCATGTCGCCATCGCGCAGCAGGGCCGTGGTGTACAGATCGGCAGCGCTGCGCAAGTCGTCCATGGCCAAGGCACGACGGCTGTGGCAACGCTGCCGGGCCGCCTCAAGGGCCTCATCATCAACCTGGGCGAGAAAATCGGGCAAGGCAGTCATGGCATCGGCAAGCCGACCACGTACGGCTCCCCATTCACCATCCTCCACGATCATGCTCAGCAACACCAACCCTCGCGCGGTGTAGGGCTCCACCATGAAACGCCATGCTGCGACCTGGTCGCCCAATGCCCGGCGCAGATATCCGCCCCCCAGTCCGTCATCAAGCAAGGCCAAGAGCAGATCAAGCACGGCCTGCTGTCCGGCCAGATCGCTGCGTTGCAGACCCGGCCACGCAAAGGCGATCGCCATAAGCTCCTGATCGTCCCAACGCACTCCAATGGTCCCCGATGGGATACCGTCGGCTCCCCAATCAGGAGCCATGCCAGGAGCAGCCGCTTGGCGCCCCGCAAGACTGATGCCGTCCATCAGGTCCTTGACCAGTGATACGGTACGCGCTGCGTCCACCTCACCAAACAGAGAGACGATGATGTGATCGCCGGAGCGCAGGCGCCGCAGGAAATCCAGCACCTGTTGCGGCGCCAATTCCTCAATGGCGTTTTTGATGACGGTCGTGCTGCGGCCGGTATAATGCCCATCAAGCATCGCCTCCCGCAAACGCTCCAGCAAGCGCCGGCGCCAGGGTTCAATGTCATCAAAGAGATGCGTCAGAGTGCTGGCCGCATCCCGTCCGGCCCGTTCCACCGCCTCGACATCTTGCGACGGCTGAGCAAAAATCGACATCAACAGCCGTACACCGCGCTCGGCATCCTCAGGGAAACAGGTCAGGGACAGATAGAGACCGTGATGATCGGCCCCCACTTCGAAGGTCATGCCGTCTGCGGCCAGACGACGGGCCAGGGCGCTATCCGCCAGATCAGCAGCTCCTCGTTCGAACATCCGCCGCACGACCGCTGTCGCACCAAGACTGTTCCCCTCCTCCAGCGCCGCCCCGCCACCGATGGTCACCCGCAGATGCACCAATCCGACCGGAAGGTACTGATGCACCACTCGCACGCCGTTATCTAACGTCGTCATCTCCGGCGGCACATCGCCCAGCAGGGTCTTGACGACGCCTCCAGCATTGGCTGATGTCGGGGTATCCTCTGGTGGACGCAGGACCAGACGACAACGGTTGTCGCTGCGTATACCATCGCGAATGGCCTGCTTGATGGCGGCGGCATCTACGGTCTGCACCCGCTCCATGAGGCGGTCGCCATAGGTCGGCAATCCCAGGGCGACCTCCCAGCGGGCCAGATCGTCACCGATACCGGAAGCCGATGCCAGGCCCTGGGCCCGAGTGCGACGCAGATACTGCCGCGCCGCACGTACCGCCGACTCACCAGGGCCTCCTTCGGCCATGGCGGTCAGAATCTCCTGGATGGCAATCCAGGCATCGGCACCACGCCGTTGATAGGGCGTGTAGCTGATCACCAGATAACCGGGATACTGCGTTCCTGGTCGATAGCGCACCCGCAGACCGGTAGCCAACTGGCCCGACTCAAGAGCCTGCTGCAAGGGAGAATGATACGGATCATCCAACAGGACGGCCAGGACCCGCAAGGCTGGGTCATGATCATCGATCAGCGACCCGACCCGCCACGCCACCGCATGCCGCTCCTCCCCGATGGGGGCCGTGACGACGTGCTGGCGGGCCGCAATCTGCGGGGGCTCATCAATCACCGGACGGTTCTGCCAACCACCACCATCAAGGCCCGAAAACGCCTGGGCCACCTGCCGTCGCAGCGCTTCCTGATCGACATGCCCCACCACGATGACGCTCATGTTGGGCAAGGTGTAACGAGCTGCCTGATAGGCCTGGAGCTGAGCCATCTGGAGATTCTGGATGACGCGCGGCACCCCGCCCTGGCCCAGACGGGCCGGATGACGACGATAGACCAGCAGATCCAATTCGCGACGCTCAAGGGCCTCGGTATCACTGCGCTGTTCCAGGGCGCTCATCAAACGACGGCGATGACGTTCGAGATCATCAACATCGTGATCGCGAAACGCCAACGATTCGGCCACCAAACGCAGCAGCGCCGGCAGATGGGCATCAGTGGTGCTGAGCGCGATCCGGGCCGCTTCGACATCGACGGAACTGCGCACCGGGCCAGCAATCTGGGCCACACGCCCCCCCTGCACCCGACGCAGACGATCGACCACCAGAGCCTGGGTCAAGCGGCTCACGTTGCTGCCCAGCAAGCCGTCTTCGTGCTGAGGCCCAGCCCGGACCACCACCTGGACATCGACCACGTGGGACACCTGCCGGTCACGCATGATCAAAGTCAGACCTGAATCAAGCGTCACACGCCGCACACTCTGGGCAGCAGCGGGGACTGCCCACACCACGGTCATCAACAGGACCAACAACTGCCGGGCCATGGAGCATGAAACGCGCAACACCATGCCATCGTCGTTCATATGACCTACCATAGCATAGTTTAGCTGGCGACGCAAGCGACCAACGAGCGAGCATCATCACCCACAATCCAGCTGAAGGGCAGGGCGCGCCTTTCTGCACTTCAGGCACTTCTGCCATACCGCCCGCAGGGCCTTGGCGATCTCCGCGCTCTCTGCATGAGACCATTCCGGATCATCTCA
>SLQH01000263.1 GCA_007131555.1 Planctomycetota bacterium
GGCATTGTGTTCTAGTACCACAGAGGACACAGAGAGCACAGAGTGCCGCGTTGGCGATCGGCTGATCTGGCTGGTACAGAACCGGTGTATGGTCGTTGGAGTATGACTATGCCTCCCTTCTCTGTGTCCTCTGTGCTCTCTTTGGTAAACAATCAGATCGATGACCATGTTGGACGGTTTTCAACGAGCCAGAGAACGATCTTCAAGGGGGAGGATGTGATGGCCATGCGCTCATCCCGATTACATTTTCTTTGTGGTGAAGACATGATCATCTTCGCAGTGCTACAGAACAGGAGCCCGTCATGAGTCCGCCAGGGGTTGATTTCACAGATTTTCTTGATCCTCATGCTGACGCCGATCCGGCTGAGGTGGTGGCGCTGGCCCAGCGTCGTCGACCTCGGTCTGCTAAGGCCAAGGGCAAGGGCAAGGCTTCAGCCAAGGTGCCAGCGTCAACGTCTGCGGCGGCCAGGTCTCGGCAGCGACGACCGGCGGCGGCGCGACCGGTCGCCACGCCCCCGCCCACGGCGATCATGGACAATGCGCCTGGTCCCGACCAACATCGTTCACTGTTGCCGTGGGTCCTGATATTGGGCGCCACCGTGAGCATGGTGCTGGCCGTGACGGCAGTGTCGTGGCGACGGGCTCCCGGACCGGCGCGCCTGGACGGCATCAGCTTCATTGGTGCTGCAGTGCCGATTGAGTTGCAGGATCGTTGGTTGACCAGCTTTCCTGGTGGGGAGCGTCTATGGTACCCCGATGCCGCTGTCCTGGCGGATTTTGCCGAACATTTGTCTGAACAACCGGGTATTGCCGAGGTCGAGAACCTGTGGTTGACCTGGCGTCGTGATGAGGCCAATACAGATCGACCCTGGCGTCGTTTGATACGGGTGGCGGTGCGCATGCGTGAGCCGGTACTGCCGTTGCGATTGGCTTCCGGAACCGTGGCCTGGATCGATGCCGAGGGGGTGGTGTTGCCGGGCATCCTTGACGGGCCGTCGGGAGTTCCTGAGTTGCGCAATCTTGAGCGGTCCGGTACGGCGACGGCCCAGGCACTGCTGGCCGTGTGGCCGCAGCTGCATCGTCATCTGCCGGCTGGGTATCTGAGCGTCATTGATCTTGATGGTCCCTTGGATCGCCCTGGCCAGACTGGAATCGTGCTGCATGCCGTTGATGGCACGCGCATTCTGTGGGGACATCCCGATGAAGAGCGCTTCGGCATCAGTGCCGCCGACAAGGTGCGCCATCTGGCCCATGCCGTGCGCCATCTCGACAGTGTCCAGACCATCAATGTCCGCTTCGGCGAGGCCGTGGCCCAGGTGCGGTAGTGCTCATCCAGCCCGTTGCCCAGGCAGCGGGCCAAAGTCTGTTGCTCTGAGTCCGCGTGTTAGCCCGGCAGGGGCGGCAGGATCTCGTCTGAGTCGTCGACAATGTCGTCGTCATCATCATCCTCAAGGATGACCATCATAGAGGAACGGTTGTTCTCTGATGAGTACCGTGAGCTGTCGTCAGCCGGCTGGGCGACGTCGTCCTCGCGGGCCGCAGGAATATTGTCGGGCTCTATGCCGGCCGGTTCAAAGGCGAAGGCATCAGGAGCGCCCAGGTCGGTCGGCGGCTGCAACTCCGGCATGGTCTGGTTTTCCGGGGGGATTTCCGGAGCCATGGCTGGTTCGCCGACATATGGCGGGGGGGCAGGAATCGATCCGGGTGGCGGGGTTGGAAAGGAGATCGGTCCGGCGGCCTGGGCAGGCGCTGGAGCCGTGAAGGTGGCCATGGTCTCATCGCCACCGGGGCCCGGCGTCTGATCGACCGCCTGCTCTGGAACCGTAGTTTGCGGCCTAGCGCTGGAGCCATGTCCGGCTCCCCGACGGGGGTTCCAGGACGCCAGTTCGCCGCCGCCCAGCCCGGTGGTCATGTCGTCGCCGGCCATATGGCAGGCCAAGCCCAGGGCAACCGTCAGGGCTGGCGAATTGGCATCCAGGCTGTGTAGATCGTACTTGCTGGGGATCAGGTCAAGGCCGTTGCAGGGGTCGAATATCTCGACCGGACGGCCCAGGATGTTGCCCAGTACGTCGGGGAAGTTGGGCATCAGGCTGGAACCACCCGACAGCACGATCTTGGTCACCTCTTCATCAAACTGCCCTTCCACGTAATCGAAGGACAGACGGATCTCGTTGGCCAGATCCTCAATGGCTGGCATGGCGGCATCAATCAGGGCATCAAGGGTCTCATCGCTGCCGGGGTCGAGCTTGATCCGCTCGATATCTTCAGCCTGTTCATTGAAGGCCCGGACGATGGAGTCGGTGATTTCGTTGCCGGCCAGGTAGATCTCGCGCTGGAACAAGGGTCGGCGGTTCTTGATGATTGCCACCCAGCTCTTGGTGGCGCCAATGTCGACTAGGGCCGTGGCTCCCGTTTCAGGATGCTCTTCATCGACCTTGGGGCCGAGCGTCCAGTAGGCGTTGCACAGCGCGAAGACATCGACATCAACGACCTGGGGCGTGACTCCAGCGGCCTGCATCATGCCGATATGGTCTTCGACGAAGCCCCGGCGCACGGCAACCAGCAGCACCTGTTGATTGGGGGCCTTTTCTTCGGCCTCCGAGTTCGGCGGCAGGGCTTGGCAGTCAAGGACCACCTCATCGGCCCCAAAGGGGATGTACTTGTCGGCTTCGTAGGCGATATGGGCGCGAAGCTCTGAGCTTTCCAGGCGCGGGGTCTCGACCTGACGGACGATGACCGAGCGCCCCGATACCGAGCTGACCACATTGCGGGCCTTGACGCCCATGTGGTCAAGGACGTGACGGGTGATCAAGGATGGGTCCTGCTCATCAAGGCGCATGTGCGAAAACCCCATCAGGGTCAAGCGCCCCTTGTTGGCCTGGAGGGCCACAGCTTTGACCGACCACGATCCGACATCAACGCCGACAATCGTCTTGGAACCTCCGAACATGGCCAACTCCTTTGATCATGGCTACGGATGTACCGCACCTGCGCATTCAGTCTATGCTGTCCGGTGCTGTCATGCAACCGGCTTGCCGTACTCTGTCAGTGGCTTGGGTACTCACCTGGGTGGGGACGTCATGGGGCCTGCTGATCGTCACTGCCAGGGCTTAGTCGTCGCAGATGCCATGTGACATGGTGCTGTTGGGTGTGGGACTGGGTCATGGCCTGCCCCTCAACCGTGTAGCTGAGCGTGGCCTGACGCTCCTCTAAAACGCCATCGCGCATGGTGACAGATCCTGAGCCCTCAAGGCTGCGCAGGCGCAGGACCACCGGCTTGGGTTCGGCATGGATGGTCACCTGGGGCGGCTCTGTTGGCATGTGGAGGGTGTAGTCATGGTCAGACCATTGCCGTCGGACCTGACCGGCGGCAATTGGGGCGAGATCGATGATTTCATCTTCTGCACTGGGCAGGGCCAGCATCTCGCTCCACCGACGTTTCCAGGCCTCGGCTCCGTAGCTCTCCTCAATGGAGGGGTTGAGGACCGGTTCGGTGAAGCCATCGGCGAACAGCTCCCGGGCCGCTTCCTGGATGGCCTGGTAGCCGCTGACATCCAGTACCCGGCCGGTGCTGAGATCCACACGGAGGGTCAAGGGAATGCGGGATGGGGCCAGCAGTCCGGCCAGGAGGGGGTGGGGACGGGCCTCGTCGTCAGTCTGTTCATCATCGACGGCGATGTCTATGCCAGGACCGTGATGACGGGCCCGGATGCGGTAGATCTGGACGACGACAGTCGCCTCGTCATCGCTCACATCGTCACAGCGCAACAGCACCAGCCAACTGCGCTGGGTGGTGTACGCTATGGTTTCGCCGGCGCTGGTCAGTTCCTGGCGGCTTTCCATGTGATAGGCGTAGAGATGGGCATCGCCGGGTTGCAGGCGGTGCCCTTCGGCGCTGGCCGCAGCCATGATGACCGCCAGCAATAACAACAGGCAGCGAGGCATGGATGGCTCCCGGTCAGTGGCGTCGCTGCGCGACGGCAGTAGCGATGGCCCGCAGATGATCGGCTTGCGGGCCCCAATCAGTGAGGGCCTTGTGGGCGGCGTTGATGCATTCCTCGGCCCGTTGGCGGGCGGCATCAAGGCCATGGACGCTGACATAGGTCAATTTACCGCGTGCCGCATCCTTGCCGGCGGTCTTGCCGAGTTCGGCGCTGGTGGCAGTGACATCAAGGATGTCATCGGTGATCTGGAAGGCCAGCCCCAAGGCTTCGCCGTACTCGGCCAGGGCTTGGCGTTGGTTCGGATCGGCCCCAACGGCTATCGCTCCCAGTTCACAGGCGGCCCGGATCAGGGCAGCGGTCTTGCGGCGGTGGATGCGTTCGACCAAGGCGGCCCGGTCGGCATCGGGCAGGCGTCCGCGTTCGGCGTCGAGGTCGTCTTGCTGGCCCCCCACCACGCCATGGCTGCCGGCGGCCTCGGCCAGGCATCTGACGGCTGCTGCTGTGCAGGTGGCGGCGGTTCCCAGGGCCAGGGTCAGCAGGGCATCGCCGGTCAGGATGGCGGTCGCTTCATCGAAGGCGATATGGCAACTGGGCTGACCGCGCCGCAGGTCATCGTCGTCCATCGTCGGGAGGTCATCGTGGACCAGGGTGTAGGTGTGCAGCAGTTCAATGGCCGCCATGACCGGCGGACAGGCCTGGCGGGCGGCGGCGGCCCCGGCTACGGCCTCGCCACAGGCCAGGGTCAGGATCGGGCGCAGACGCTTGCCGCCAGCCCGCACAGCGTGATGCATGGCGTGATGGAGGCGTTGCGGGGGATCCTCAGGGCATGGCATGACCGCATCCAGGGCGGCTTCGACCACGGGTCTGGCGGCGTCGAGGTACTCATTGCTCATGGCAGTAGATTGTCTGCAAACCCTGCGACGGCAACCGGCTGTTTGCCTGCTCTGAGAGTCTGTAAGAAATAGACTGACGCCATCGCTTGGCGTGGCCGTTTCGGCCCCGGACTCGCCAGTCACCACCGTCCGTCACAGACAATCACGGAGCACCGGGCCTTGGCCCGTGTGCCGATGCGCGGTTTTCATGCCGTGTTTAAGTGTCAGCCTGATCGACGGCAGGGCGCCTGTGCTACGGCTGGTCGATACCGCAACCAGCATCTGCCGTCAGACTGTTCATGGCCCGGCATCATACGAGCAAGGCGTAGATGATGTGGTCCTGGGCGCTGTTCGGCAGGCTGAAGCCTGCCATCCGTGCCGGCTGAAGCCGGCGCTACATATGAGGCTGATATGTCGCTTGGCGTGGCCGTTATCGGACTCGCCAGTCACCACCGTCCGTCACAAGTCCATTACCGAGCACTGGGCCTTGGCCAGGATCAGGTGTCTCAACAATGCCTTGCGCCATACCCCGTCGCTATTCCGGATAGGCTCCTATTCTGATGCTTGCCAGACCACTGCGATGCGGTCCAATGGTCATAGCCGCGGGTTCTCCACAGCACACGATGACCTGTGGTCAAGGAGGCAGCGATGGGCTGGTGTACAGTGATCACTGCTGGTGCGGTCACCGTTTCGGATCTTGGCGTCAGACCGGGGTTTCGGGCGGCGTGTGTCGTCATCATGCTGACGCTGATGTTGGGGGCTTGTGCCCAGTCAGGGCCCCGTGGCGGAGGTCAGGCCATCGATCGTTGGGTCATGGCGCAGCTACAGACCCGGATCGCTCCCGAGTTCGATCGCTGGGCCCGTAATCTGACCATGGAGGTGCGTCTGCTGGAGGTGTCGCCGGCTCTCCCGCAGGCCCAGCAGACGGTGACCATCACCGTCCAGGTCCTCATCGGCGGGCGTCAGCATGACCGGTCTTCGATCATCATGGAGTGGGACGCCGCGCGTTCGGCCCATGTCGGACGCTGGTCGGTGCGCTATGCTGATCGTCTGCATGGTCGTTTTGACCGCTCCTACGAAGCCGATTACACCTTCATCTACGGTGATCAGCCGCGTCTGGTGCCGGGCCTGCTGCCGTCGGCACCGCCCGTGGATGATGCCGCCGTAGATCCAAGCGAGCCTGAGGACGGGGAACCGTCTGATGAAGCCGATCAGGATGCTGCCGATGCCGCACCGTGACAGGCCACATGCCGATCGGGGTCGATGATGATTCTGCTCGTCAATGATGATGGCATCAAGGCTCCAGGCCTGCGGGTCTTCGCCGCCGACTTGCGGCGGATCACCGGCCAGGCGGTGTTGGTGGTTGCCCCGCATCAGCAGTGCAGCGGCCAGTCCCATGCCATCACCCTGGATCGGGGTCTGGTCATTGAGCCCCATCTTGAAGAGGACTTCTTTGGCTTCTCTGTCGACGGAACTCCCACGGATTGCCTCAAGTTGGCTCTCAAGGTCTTGTGCAAGACGCCGCCTCGATTGGTGATCAGCGGCATCAATGATGGCCCCAACGTTGGCCGCAGCCTGTTTTACAGCGGTACCGTAGCGGTCGCCATGGAGGCGGCCATTGAGGGGCAATTGGCGATTGCCGTCAGTCTTGACCACGGTGATACCGATCGTGGCGATGGCGTCATGGCCCAGGCCAGCATCTATGCCGCCCGCTTCGTGCGCCAGTGCCTGGGCGTCCGGCGTCTGGGAGGCATGGTGTTGAATCTCAATCTGCCGGGCATGCCAGTCCGGCGTTGGCAGCCCCTGGCCATGGTCCGTCACGGTCTGTCCGGCTTCGATGAGTCCTACAGCGCTGTCCAGGGAGGTTCGCACATCACCTGGAAACTGAGCGGAGAGCGTGTCGAACTGGACTCAGAAGGCGACACCGATGCCCATCGCCTGGCCGCCGGCCATCCCACGCTGAGCGTATTGCGTCCTGACTGCAACGCCGCCGAGGGCGTACTGGGCAAGCGCCTGGCCCAGCGCCTGTCATCCCTGATGACGGGAGAGTGAGTGGTCATGGCGGAACAGGTGTTGATAGAGGCCGAACGCATCAGCAAGAGTTTTGGCGAACAGCGGGTCCTGGACGGGGTCTCCTTCCGGGTCCGTCGGGGTGAAACCCTGGTCGTGCTGGGACGCTCTGGCACCGGCAAGAGCGTCCTGCTCAAGACCCTGATTGGTCTGATGGAGCCTGATGGCGGCCATGCCCGGGTCCTGGGCGAGGAGCTGTCCACCATGACCGAGGCCCAGCGCCTGGTGGCCCGGCGGCGGATCGGCTATGTCTTCCAGGGCTCAGCCTTGTTCGACTCACTGTCGGTGTGGGAGAACGTCGGCTTTCCCCTGATTGAGCGCCGAGTCGATGAGGCCAAGGTGCGCGAACGGGTCGCTAACCGCCTGCGCATGGTCGGCCTTGAACACGTCATGGAAGCCATGCCAGCCAGTCTGTCGGGCGGCATGCGCAAGCGCATCGCCCTGGCCCGGGCCCTCATCGACCTGCCCCGGGTGATGCTCTACGATGAGCCGACCACCGGCCTTGATCCACTCACCACCGACGTGATCAACCAGATCATCCTGCGCTTGCGCGGAGCCCTGGAAGTGGCCTCGGTGGTCGTGACCCACGACATGCGCAGCGCCTTCACCATCGCCGACCGCATCATCATGCTCGACCAGGGCCGGATCATCAGCCAAGGTACCCCCGATGAGATTCGAGCCGACACCCAGCCCTGGGTGCGCCGCTTCATCGACGGTCGGGCCCTCGACAGCGAGGCGGTAGACACCACCATGATCTCCGTCGGTAGTCGCTCCGGCCCCTTCGCCGCCGTCCAGGTATCAGACGCCGGCGGTGCCGCTCCATCCAGCCCTTCGGTGCGGATGCGTGCTATCCGCAACCGGAGAAAGCGGTGAAGTATGTCCGAATCTTCTTGTGCGTGGAGGGAAGAGGGGTGCCGCTGAGTCAGTTCACAGTTCACGCACGCGCACCCGAAAGCGCAATTTTTCCGGATCGGCATCTTCGGGCAGAACGTAGAGAAATCCCAGGTCAAAGACAGGGGCGTTGTTGACCTGCTGAAAGCCGCCTTGGTCATGGGCGACATGAATATCGTAGGCCACCACCCGATCAGTGGCCTGCTGCCAGCGGACAAAGACTGTGGGTTCACCGTTTTGTCCATGGTAACGCTTGACCGATGAAATCTCAGGGTGTGGGGTTACAGGTCGATGTTGGGCAGCATCGTCAATGATTAGCAGGCTGACCGAGGAGGGGCTCATGGCGATGCGTAGGGGGCCGGCGTCCATGGGTTGCCGATGTTCCAGGATGGCTGGTTCCATATGCGATGCCAGTAGGACATAGGCATCGCGGCTCAGAACCTCGGGTGACCCCAGATCGCGCCAGACAGCATAGGGATTGGCGTGAATGTCGTCTATGCGCACCTGCGTCAAGACCGGTTTCTCCATGTTGAGATTGTCTAAATGATTAGCGCTGCTTCAAGCCGCGGCGCGATGGACGTTGGCTGTCGCGGTCGGCGTGGTTGCGCCGCGGGTTGAGGCAACGTGGGTTGAGCATGGCCCCCGGGTATTTTGCTCATTTCGGGCCATTCGAACAGAAAACGAACATCCAGTGGCCCGATAGACGACTCTACCCAAGAGTGGTCCGCTTGTCCAGACGCC
>SLQH01000296.1 GCA_007131555.1 Planctomycetota bacterium
CCATGGGCAGCGCCTATCCGGAGATCACGGCCCGCCAGGACCTGGTGGCCGAGACCCTGACCTGTGAGGAACGCCAGTTCCGCAGCACCCTGCGCCGGGGTCTGGACCTGCTCCAGCGGGAACTGGCCCAGGCTCCTGAGGGGGGTCTGTTCGACGGTGACAAGGCCTTCCGCCTCTATGAGACCTACGGCTTCCCGCGTGAGATCACTGCCGAGATCCTGGCCGAGCGGGACTGCCGCATCGACGACGCGGCCTGGCAGAAGGCCGAAGAGACCCATCGCCAGGCTTCGCGCTCCAAGGTCAGCGAGGTGTTCACGGTCAGTGCCCTGCAGGATGCCAAGCCGCGCCTGGGCCAGACCACCTTCGTGGGCTATGACCAGCTTGAGGCCACCGCCGCCCTGCTGCTGATCGAGGTCGATGGTGCAGCCGTGGCCACTGCCCCCGCCGGCACCGCCTTGCGTTGCGCCCTGGATGTGACGCCCTTCTACGCCGAGAGCGGCGGTCAGGTGGCCGATCACGGGACCGTCAGCGGCGATGGCTTCGTCATCGCCATCGACGAGGTCCAGCGCGATGAGGGGCTGGTCATCCATTGCGGCCGGGTGGTGGAGGGGGCGGCTCGGCCCGGTCCGGTGACGGCCACCGTCGATGCCCAGCGGCGGGCCCGGATCGCCGCCCATCACAGCGCCACCCATCTCCTGCATACCGCCCTTGGGGAGGTGCTGGGAGCGCATGTCGAACAGCAGGGTTCCAAGGTCGATGACCGTGAGCTGCGCTTCGACTACAACCATTCTGCCGCCCCCAGCCCTGCAGAGCTGGCCCAGGTCGAGCGCATCGTCAACGATCACATCATCATGGACCATGCGGTGCGGATCACCGTCACCGATCCGGCCAGCGCCCGCGCCTGCGGGGCCAAGGCCCTGTTCGGCGAGAAGTACGGCGATCAGGTGCGGGTGGTGGCGATGGGTGAACCGGCGGTGTCGACCGAACTGTGCGGCGGCTGCCATGTCGATCATACCGGCGCCCTGCGCCGCTTCCGCATCGTCCGTGACGAGGCCACGGCGGCCGGTATCCGGCGGGTGGTGGCGGTGGCCGGAGAGGCGGCCGAGGCCCTGGAGCAACGGGCTGATGCCCTGGCCCTGGCCTGCGGACACCTGCTGGGTCTGGCCGACCCGGATGCCAGTGAGATCCCGGCCCTGTGCCAGCTGCTCAAGGCCCCTGAAGACGACCTGGAGCGGCGTCTGGCCGCCCTGGTCGAGGAATCCCAGGTCCTGGAGCGGGCGGTGGTATCGGTGGATGTCACGGTGCTGTTGCCGCATGGCGGTCTGGTCGAGCGGACCATGGCCCTGCAACGGCATATCCGCCACTTGCGCAAGGAGTTGGAACGCCAGCAGGCGGCGACGGCCTTGGCCATGGTAGACGACTTGGTGGCCTCGGCCCAGGAGGTGGCCGGAATGCCGCTGATCGTCGGCGATGTCGGCGAGATTGATGGCAAGGCCCTGCGCGAGGCGGCCAAGCAGGCCCTCGACAAGGCCCCCCAGGCGGTGGTCGTGCTCGGTGCCCGGTCGGGCGGCAAGGCTCTGCTGGTGGCGATGTGCTCGCCCCAGGCCCGCGAGCGGGCGATCCGGGCCGGGGCCCTGATCGCTGCCCTGGCCCCGTTGGTCGGCGGTGGTGGTGGGGGTCGCGATGACCAGGCCCAGGCCGGTGGTCCGGATGCGGCGAGTCTGTCGGCAGCCCTGGCGGCAGTGCCTGAGTTGGTGGCGGAAACGGCGGTGACGACATGAGCCGACAACGATCCAGTGATTCCATCCGGCCGGCTACGGATACCGGCCGCTACAAGTCATCTGACACCTATCGCCGCTCCACCCGTCCGACCCGCCGCAAGCATGTCTTCAAGGGCACCCCGGTGGTGCCGGGCATCGCCATGGGTCGGGTGCGCCTCAAGTTCCGCCAGACCCAGGTCCTGTCTGATCTGACCATCACCGAGGCCCAGGTACCGCGTGAGATCGAGGTGCTCAAGGAGGCGGTACGGCAGGCCAAGGAACAGCTGATGCTGGCCCGTAGCAAGGTCGCCCAGGAGATCGGCGAACTGGAGGCCACCATCTTTGACACCCATATTGCCTTGTTGGAGGATCGTTCCTTCCTGGGCAAGGTTGAAGAACAGGTCCGCAGCGAACTCAAACCGGCTGAGGTGGTGGTATCGGTCATCGTTGAGGGCTATTTCCAGACCCTGAGCATGGTCGAGGATGAGAATCTGCGTGAGCGGGCTGCCGATATCCGTGATGTCGGCCTGCGCCTGCTCGACAATCTGCACAATGTCAAACATGATGCGGCAGTGGTCGACAAGGCCATTGAGCGCCACGTCGGTGAGGGCGACATTGTCTTTGCCCGCGAACTGCTGCCCTCGGATATCGCCACCCTTGAGCACCGGCACGTGGCCGGGGTCTTCGCCGAGGCCGGCAGTGCTCGTGGTCACTGTGCCATCATGCTGCGGGCCCTGGGCACGCCGACGGTGATGGGTGTCGAGGGGGTGTATACGATCCTGCGTGACGGTGATTTTGTCATCGTCGACGGCAGTTCGGGTACGGTCTTCGTCAATCCGCGCAAGGATATCGTTGACAGCTACAAGCGCACCCAGCACGACTTCCATAATTATCAGAACCTGCTCAACGAAGAGGTTGAGCTGCCGGCGGTGACCACTGATGGCGTGCAGGTATCGCTGCTGGCCAACGTCAGCAAGCAGAGCGAGGTCGCCCTGGGCCATATGTATCGGATGGACGGGGTCGGTCTTTATCGCACCGAGTTCGGCCTGATGGTCCGCAACAGCTTTCCCGACGAGGACGAGCTCTACCAGATCTATCGCAATATTGTCAAGGCCATGGATGGCAAGCCGGTCACCATCCGCACCATGGATATCGGCACCGACAAGATCCTGCCCTATATCAAGATGCCGCATGAGAACAATCCGGCTCTCGGTCGGCGTTCGTTCCGGCTGGCCATGGAGCTGGACGAGTTCCAGTCCTGCCAGTTGCGGGCCATTCTGCGGGCTGCCCATTACGGTGATGTGCGGGTGATGTTCCCCCTGATCACCGCCCTTGATGACATCCGCATGGCCCGGCGCATGATCCGTCTGGCCTGCCGTCAGCTTGAGGAACGCAAGCGCCGTTACAATCCTGACATCCAGGTGGGGATGATGGTCGAGGTTCCGGCGGCAGCCATGAGCCTGGGCAAGTATGTGCGCGAGGTGCAGTTCTTCTCGGTTGGCACCAATGACCTGATCCAGTACACCTGTGCCGCCGATCGCGACCAGATCGAGGCCGCCCACTGGTATCGGGGCACCAATCCCGGCTTTCTGGCCCTGCTGCGCCATATCGTCCAAGAGGCCGAAGCCTACAACCGGCCGGTGAGCATCTGCGGCGAGATGGCCGGTGACCCCTTCTATACCATGTTCCTGATCGGCCTGGGTGTCCGGCATCTGTCGATGGCCCCGCCCCAGATCCCCCTGGTCAAGAAGATCATCCGCTCAATCAACCTGCCCGGGGCCCAGCGCCTGGCCGAACGGGCCCTGCAGCTCGGCTCGACGGCCCAGATCGGTGAGTTGTTCCAGACCACGGTCGAGCGCATCCTGGGTCGCGATATCACCGTATGGACCAGGAGTCAAAGCGAATGACCGATGATAGCGCTCGGACCGCCACCCTTGTCGCCGGCTTTACCGCCGCCTTCGGGGGGGCGCCCATGGCTGCGGTGCGGGCCCCCGGCCGGGTCAACCTGATTGGCGAGCACACCGACTACAACGACGGTTTCTGCCTACCTCTGGCCATCGACCGCGACATGCGCATCGCCGTGCGGCCACGCGACGACAGCGTGGTGCGGATTCACGATGTCGGTATGGCCGAGGGCGGTGCAGCCAGCTTCGCCCTGGACCAGGATCTGGTCCGTGACCCGGCCTGTTCCTGGGCCGACTACCCCAAGGGCTGCGTCCAGGTGCTGCGCGATGAGGGCATCGCCCTGCGCGGTTGCGATCTGGCGATCCTCGGCAACGTCCCCCTGGGCTCTGGCCTGAGTTCGTCAGCGGCCCTTGAGGTGGGGGTCATCCTGGCCCTGCTGACGGCGGCCGACGAGCGCCTGTCGCCGGACCGGGTGGCGGTACTGGCCCAACGAGCCGAGAACGACTTCGTCGGCAACCGCTGCGGCATTCTCGACCAGTTGGCCAGCGCCTGCGCCATGGCCGGATCGGCGATGCTCATGGACTGTCGCAGTCTGGCCCTGACCCCGGCGCCCCTGCCCCAGGGGGTCTGCCTGGTGATAGCTGATACTGGCCGTCGCCGGGGCTTGGTGGATAGTGCCTATAATCAGCGTCGGGCCCAGTGCGAGGCTGGGGCGGCGGCCCTGGGCGTGAGCCATCTGCGTGACGTCAGTCTGGCCGGTCTGTGGCAGGCCGCCCAGGCCGGATCCCTGGAGGCCGAGGCCCTGGCCCGCTGCCAGCATGTGGTGGCCGAGAACGGCCGTACCCTGGCCGCGGCCGCCTGTCTGCAGGCTGGCGATGCCGTGGCCCTGGGGGCCCTGATGGATCAGAGCCACGCCGACCTGCGTGACCGCTTTGCCGTCACCTGTCCGGAACTGGACGATATGGTGGCCATCGCCCGCCGTCTGCCCGGCTGCCTGGGCAGCCGCATGACCGGGGCCGGTTTCGGCGGCTGCACCGTCAGCCTGGTCGAGAGCGGGGCCGAGGCGGCCTTCATCGAGGCCCTGCTGACCGGCTATCGGGCCATCCACGACCGTCCTGCCAGCGCCTTCGCCACCAGCGCCGCCGCTGGGGCCGGGCCCTTGCCGCTGTGAGGATGTGGTGCGGTGTCCCGGTGCAGTGCCATGCTGTTTTTTACCACGAAGGACACGAAGGGGGCACAGAACGAAATGCGCATGATGTTGGTAGTCCTAAAAACGGCAATTAGGCTTTTGGCTTTTGGCTTTAGGGTTGCTATTCAGGCGGATATGCGCGGCCAAAACCGGCTCACCTTCTGGGTGAAAAGCCCGATTCGTCCCTATCGCCAAGTGCAGCAACCTGACAGCAGGATGTATGGTGAAGGATCTTCGTCGTGTCCATGAATCCTGCCGATCCCTGGTATCGGGATGGTCTGGCCTTCGCCTGCCAGCGCTGTGGCAACTGCTGCGGCGGTGCGCCTGGCTATGTGTGGGTCAGCGTTGCAGAGGTCGAGGCCCTGGCCGCCCATCTGGGGCTGGATGAGGCGACCTTCCTCCAGCGCTACACCTGGCGTGTTGACCGGCGCGGGGTCAGCCTGCTGGACAAGCCGGATCACGACTGTGTGTTCTTTGAGCGCGGGCGCGGCTGCGTGGTGTACGATGTCCGCCCGCGTCAATGTCGCACCTGGCCCTTCTGGCGCTCGGTGGTCGACAATCCTGATAGTTGGGATTTCGCGGGCCAGTCCTGTCCTGGCATCGGCCAGGGTCGACAGTATGATCTGACAGTAGTGAGGGATTGTCTGGAGGATGATGGTTTGCCTTGATGTCTGGGAGCCTGATGCGGTCTGGTGGCAGCATGCTGGATCTTGATTGGGCCAGGGAACTATTCAGTGCCACGGTCGCCTTGTGAGGATGCATGGATCTACGTACAGCACCTGATGTTGCTTTGGCCCAGCGGGCCCAAGAGGGTGATGAGGAGGCCTATGCCGTGCTGGCCCATCGTCATGCGATGCCGGTGGCGGCCTATCTTGGTGGTCGCATCCGTCGGATTGATGTGGTGGATGAGCTGGTGGTCGAGGTGATCTGCGCCGGCTGGAACTATCTGCACAAGTACCGACCGACGCAGTCCTTCGCGGCCTGGTTCCGCAGTCTGGCCGCTGAGATGGCGCGTATCTGGCATCGCGACCATCCCGAAGAGTCTTTGCGCGGCCCCTTCCCTTTTGAACGCTGTCCTGATGAGGCCAGTCGGGAACGCATGCGTTGGCTTGAGCAGGCGCTTGACCACCTCAATGACAAGGCCCGGATGGCTCTTGAACATCGCTTTCGGGGTGGCCTGGATGATGAGGCCCTGGCTGAAGCCATGCATGTTGCCGATGCTGATGAAGCCCGACGCCAGATCGCCCGGATCGTGCATCTGTTGGCCCAGATGCCATCCCAGTGAGGCCATAGTGCGTCCGGTTTTGGCGAGTATTGTGCCGATGCCCGGATATCGAAGGCCATGCCGGGCCCGGTATTGGGCCATGTCCTGCCGACTGCTCGGCGTCGTCTTGGCCCTGCTGATGCATGGTGCCCTGGCGGCAGACGATGGGGTCGTTGATCACGCTCGCCGAGCCATGCAGGCCGATGATCCCCAGACTGTGGTCTATCTGTTGGAAGCCATGGTGGCTGCGGCGGTGTCCTTTGATGAGGCACGTATGCTGTTGGCCGAAGCTCGGGCGGCCCTGGGACATCAGCAGAAGGCCCAGGACCTGCTCCAGCTTGACGATGGTTTCCCAGGTCCATGGCCCGCTGCCTGGCAGGGTCGGGCGGCGCTGCTGCGGGCTCATCTGGCCCTGGATGCTCAGCAGCCCAACATGGCCCGCACCATGCTGATCAATGCTCTGGAGGCTCCCGGACATACGGTTGACAGGGTGGCCTGTCTGGTGTTGTTGGCCGATCTGGTGGACGATGAAGATCTGCGTCGGCGTTGTCTGCAACGGGCCTGGCGGTCCTGGGATGGTGGTCTATGGCGGGCCCGTGCCGGGCTCATGTTGGCTGATGACGCCCTGCATGCTGGTGATGCGGTCGCGGCCCGCGATATCCTGACCGAACTGCACGCTGCTGTGCAGTTGCCGTCTGATATCCGACAACGGGCCCGGCTCATGCTGGTACGGATCCTGGTTGACAGCCGGCCCGTGGCCGCCTTGGACTTCATCCGCTCCGAACTGGCGCGGAGCGACGAGGGGTCTGCAGCACACAAGACCTTGTTGGTGTATCGGGTGGCAGCCCAGGCCCGCATTGATCCTCACGCAGCCCAGTGGTTGCGTCAGGCCTTGCCGGCATCGCTGCATGATGACCCCGTCATTGTTGCTGTGGATGCTGAACTGGCCGGGTCTCGAACAGCAACAGATGAGGCCCAGGGTGATGCCTTGGCTCCCGCCGTCCTCAAGGAACGGGCTCGTGCCCTGCTGGAGCATGGTCAGCAGGATACGGCGGTGGCACTGCTGTCCTCCTTGGCCGCAGAGGATGTTGAGGCCCTGTATCTGAGTGTGGTACATGGTGGAGACGATCCGGCAGCATGGTCAGATCGACCGCTTGCCAGGACGCCACTCGGAGCGCTGGTGTTGGCGACAGCGTGGCAGGGTAGGGGGGATCAGCAACAGGCCATGAAGACTCTCAGGGCAGTGCCGGATGACCAGTCCTGGCCTGATGCGGCCCAGCTTGATGGCCAGCCATACATCGCCCGGTTGGTTCTGCGGGCTGCCCAGCTGACCAGAGTCCAGGATGAGGACTTGCATCATCGCTTGGCGTCTTCATTGCGGGGCATGACGCGAAGCGGCTGGGAGTCCGGTACAGCCTGGGCCTGGTATGCTGAGGACCAGGGAAGTGCCCACGGCAGGGCCTGGATTGAGGCGGCGTCTCGCCTGCCGACGGATCATCCGTGGTCAATCGAGGTGACCATACGCGCCGTCAGGCCCCTCTTGGCGCCCGTGCCGCCAGGTCATGTGCTGGCCGACCCATCACCACAACGGCAGGAACAGTTGCAGGAGGCCGTGACCCTGTTGTCGCGCATGGTGCGGGCCGGCGATGGTCCGGATCACCACCGGGCGCGCTTTCTGCTGGTGCAGGCCCTGGCCCAACTTGGTCGTCGCGATGAGGCCCTGCAGTGCATGGAACCCTTGTGGGCGTCAGGGGATGCTCGGCACCGGACTCTGTTGGAGGACTGTCGTCGCCGCTTGATGGATCATGGACAGGGGCCATGATGCTGGTCGAACAGCGTCAGTATCGCTATCGTTTCCGGTCCGGGTTTTGACTTGCATCAGGCCAGGTACCTGCGCTATCCTGAAAGCGGTGCTTGGCGTTGACCTGAGGGGCTGTATAAAGTCTGTGGTGACGCTGAAGCCCCATGGGGAGTGCGACATGGATACCATCATCGGACGGAAGGGCAGGAGCGGATGATACGTATCAACCTGCTGCCTCAGGAGTTCCGCCGTCGATCCGGGCCGAGCATCAATCAGGACGCCCTGATTGTGGTTGCAGGAGTCGTGGTGGTCTTGCTGGTGGGCGCGTTCTGGGCTTGGCTGCATTTTGTGCGGATTCCCTATGCTGAAGATCGCGAACAGGAACTGGCGGCCGAAAAGCGCGGACTGGAGGCCCAAGTCAAGCAGCTTGAAGAGATGGAACGCCAGATCGCACAGATCCAACGACGCATTGATGTGCTGGATTCCCTGCGGGCCCAGAAGGTCGAATGGGCTCGGACCATGTGGGACTTTGCCGAGCTTTTCGGGCGGGACGGCAACTGGGGCGAGCAGTTCCAGGTCA
>SLQH01000327.1 GCA_007131555.1 Planctomycetota bacterium
ACGTTGCCTCAACCCGCGGCGCAACAACGCCCACCGCGACAGCCAACGTCCGTCGCGCCGCGGCTTGAAGCAACGCTAGTCATTTAGTCATCCGGATGTCCGAGCCGGTTGACGGCTTGTGGCGCGATGGCGGTAGCGAAGGTTTCGGCGGTCATGATGCCGCTGCGTTCTGCGGCGCTGGCCAGGTCGCAGTGGTGCTGGGCAGCGTAGTCGGCCAGTTCCTGGGCCCGGTGATAGCCGATATGTGGAACCAGGGCGGTGAGGGTGGCGGTGGCCCCATGGACCTGCTGACGGCAGCGTTCGACATTTGCCTTAAGACCTCTGATGCAGTGCTCGGTGAGGATGTGGGCCGCCTGGCGTAGCATGGTCAGGTCATGCAGGAGCAGATCGGCGATCAGGGGAAGGAAGGCGTTGAGTTCCATCTCGCCCCGGGCCACGGCGCTGGTGATGGTCTGATGATGGCCGATCACCAGCATGCTGGTCTGCAGCACGGCTTCCGGGATGACCGGATTGATCTTGCCGGGCATGATCGATGAGCCGGCCTGGCGGGCCGGCAGATGCAGTTCGCCCAGGCCGGCCTGGGGGCCGGAGGACAGCAGGCGCAGGTCGCCGGCGATCTTGCCGAGATTGGCCGCGCAAGCGCTCAGGATGCCGCTGACCTCGGCGAAGACGTCGACGTTCTGGGTGGCATCAACGAGGTTCTCGGCCCGGGCCAGGGGATGGGCGGTGAGGGCGCGCAGGGCCTGGGCGGCCTGGAAGATGAAGCGGCGGGGGGCTCCCAGACCGGTGCCAATAGCGGTGCCACCGAGGTTGACCACCCGCAGGCGTTCGCGGCATTTGAAGACCCGCCAGCGGTCCCGGCCGATGGCTTCGCCCCAGGCTCCGCAACTGCGTCCCAGGGTGGTCAGGCAGGCGTCCTGCAGCTGGGTCCGGCCGACCTTGACCACCCCGGCCAGGGCTCGTTCCTGGCCCTGGCAGGCCTCCTGCAGGGCCACCAGGGCCACCTCCAAGGGTACCAGCAGATCCAGGGCGGCGAGCTTGAGGGCCGTGGGGTAGGTGTCGTTGGTCGACTGGTGCAGATTGACGTGGCTCAGGGGGTCGATGCGATCATAGGTGCCCGGCTGGCAGCCGATCAGCTGCAAGGCCCGGTTGGTCAGAACCTCGTTGATGTTCATGTTGGTCGAGGTGCCTGCCCCACCCTGGAGGGCGTCGACCACGACATGTTCATCAAGGCTGCCAAGGCGCATCTCTTCACAGGCGGCGATGATGGCCTTGGCCACCGCCTCCTCAAGATGACCAAGGGCCAGGTTGGTCTGGGCGCAGGCTTGTTTGACGGCCGCAAAGGCCTTGATCAGGGCCGGATGGACATGACGTCCAGTGAGCGGAAAATTGTTGATGGCCCGGACGGTATGGATGCCGTACAGGGCCTGTGAAGGTACCGGAGATGTGCCCAATAAGTCCTGTTCGTAGCGCTCATCGTGATCCATGATCATTTACTCGGCCGGGTCGGTGATGGCGATGCGAAAACCGGCATGGGGCAATCGTTCCCGCTCGCTGATGCTGATGATCGACGGTTGGGGCCAGAGGGTGTCTGGATCACTATTGTAGGAGGCATCCAGGAACCATTGGTGACGCCGCTCCGTTGGTGGCGGATCATCGTGGAGCCACTCGCCAAGATTGCCGAGGATCCCGTATACGCCCCAGGCATCGGGATCAAGGTGGCGAGCCGGTATGGAAGCCTGAGTGCCGTCGGCTCGGTGACGATGCCAAGCAATGGCGGCGATGGTGGTTGTTGGGTCTTGGGCCGGCTGGGGATAGGGCTGCACGCGTGGCCCGGTGTCGATGGTGCCGATGAGCAACAGCATTTCCTGGCGGGTTGGAAGACGTACCACGATCGAGGGATCATCGTTGTCGATCAGGTTTGAGAAACGCCTGATGAAGTTCGTGGTATCACGCCACCGGACGTGATCTGCCGGATGGTGTTCGTTACCGGGCAGTCGGCTGGGATCGGATCGTGGGCTGACCACTGCGGCCCATTGTTGTCGGGTGACCTCGTGCTCCAGTAACCATGCTCCTCTGTGGACCACGACGTCGGCACCCAAGGCACCGGGAAACAGATAACGAAAGCGCCACTCAACATCGTCGTGTACGACACTGGCCCAACGGCCATGACGATCATTGCCAGCCTCATCAGCCCATGGCGGCAGCACCCGCACCCGGGCTGCCGTGGACACGCTCAGGCGACGAATGGCCCGGCGCGGCAGCCGTGCCAGAACCCGCACGTCCAAGCCTTCCAGTTCTTGCAAGGGCAGCTGGGCGAGGGATGCCAGGATGGCGTCATTGCATTCCAGCAGCCGCTCTGACGGCAATCGGCGGAGCACCTCTACTGGCAGTCCGGCCAGTACGGTGTCAGACAGGCGGGCGATCTGATTGATGGTCACCGAGATGCGCTGTCGGGCACGGTCTAGATAGATGGGGTCCTCGGTCTGGGTGAGGTATACGTCAAGGGCTGCCAGTCGTCGTATCGGATCGCTGATGCTGGAGGCGGTCAGCCATTCGGCTTCAGCCACGCGCCGCCCAAGGGCGGTGAGGCGCTGGGTTGCTTCTTCCTGGAACAGGCCGATATCAGTGGTCTTCAGGTAGTGTTCAATGGCCGCCTGTTCTTCCGTGGGGCCAGGTGCGGTGAGCACCGCCTGCCATAGCTCGGTGTCATGGGCGCGATCAATGGCGGCCAGGGCCTCGGCAGCCTGGCTCAGATGACGACGTTGGGGCAGATCTTCCGCGGCCAGGTATTGTTGCAGGGCGGCCCGGCGCTGTCTCGCATCTCCATCCTTGGTCTTCGCCCAGGCGGCATCATCAAGCGTGACGGCCAGGGTCTGCATCATCTCCTGGGCCCGGGCGCGTCTGTCCTGGTTGGTGGTTGATTCCTGATAGGTGCGCAAGGCCCGATGGCGTTGTTGTGGGTCGGCAATGGCAAGGATCTCCTGCCAGGCCTCCTCTTCATTACGGGCGGTGCGCTGTTGGACCAGGATGTGTTCTGCTTCATTTTTGGCGGCTTGGGCTTCTTGGGCATGGAGAGGGTCTGGCCCGGCAAGATAACGGTCGATGAGGGCAATACGTCGTTCCAGATCATCTTCGTCACGGCAGGCCTGCCAAGCTATGCGATCAGCTTCGCGATGCTGGGCGGCAAGGCGGTCTTGGGCCCACTCTGCAGCGGGATGATCACCATGCCTGCGCAGCAGCTCTTCAAGGCGCTGGCGTTGACTGTGGGTGTCTTCGTCCGCCAGGGCATCGGTAAAGGCTTGGCGGATCAGTGCGTCTTGGGTCCGCAGGAGTTCCTGGGAGGCATCGGCGCGGTGATGGCCGGCCTCAAAGACATCGAGATAGTCACGCAACAGACGAGCTCTGGTTGCTGTGTTCGTCTCGTCTCGTGCTTCGATCCAGGCGGCTCGATCCAATTGTAGATACATGTTGTTGGCTAGGCGCCGGGCCTTGGGGCGAGCGAATATCTGCCAGCCGTGACTGGGATAGGAGCGCAGGGAATCGACCACCGCCAGAGATGGCGGGTGATCAGCCAGATTGTGGACCTGCCTGTGGTTGATCATGGCCAGGATGCCGATCGCCAGCGATGGTGTGCCAATCATGATGGCGATGAAGATGACCCAGCGGCGCACCCGACGCCGCCGGGCCAGGAGTCGTTGGCCTAGCTGCCGGGCCTTGTGGGCCAGATCACGGGTCGTCGCCGTCTGTTCACTGGATCGTGCCAGCCGTTCCCCTTCCTTGATGAGGGCTTGCGGCTGGTCCTGGGTATGGAGCAGTGATTCGAGGCGCTGGCACTGGTCCTGGAGCCTCTCCCAGCTACGGCGTAGGGCCGGCAACTGGGAGACTCGTTCATCATCGGGGGCGATGCGAGCCAGCTGTTCAGCGATCCGTATGCGGGTTGGCAGATCAGCTGGGGCGCTGATGCCATCGAAATCATCGCAGAGCTGACCGATTTCATCATCACAGGAGGCGAGGCGTTCGCGGGCCTCATCAATCAAGGCCTGGGTGCCACTGAGACGATCGATCTGCTGTTCAACGGCAGTGATGGCGGCGGCGATCTGCCGGTTGTGGTTTGAAGCCAAGGCCTTGCGCAGCTGGTCTTCCAGTTCGGTCACCATCTGAGCCCGCTGATGCAGATCGTCACGTTGCCGGCGGCTCTCTTCGCTGCCATCTAGCTGGGCCAGTTGGCGACTCAACTGACAGGCTTGGTCAAGGTCACTACCGCCGATGGCAGCGATCTCGGCCCGTAGACGCGCGGCGGCGATCTCGCGACGTTGCAGTTCCTGGGTTGCCCGCTGGAACAAGGCCAGACAACGACGGGTGCGATCAGCGCAGTTGTGCAAGGGCGCCATGGCCGCTTTCAAGGCGGCGATTTCTTCGCCTCGTATGGCATGTTGCAGATCGCGTTCGACATCTGCCAGCAAGCGCATGGATTCCTGGATCTGGCGATAGGTTGCGGCAGCTTCGGGATCGTTGCTGAGACGTTGCCAGGTCTTGGCCCAGGAGGCCGCCACCTCAATGTCCTGACAGCGGCTGCTGCTGATCAATGCCCGACAGGCATGGGCGATGCGACCGCTGACCAGCGGCAGGTTGTGGGGAGTCAGGGCCAGTATCGCTTCAGACAGGGCGATGACCCGATCCCACTGCCGGCCGTGCTCGGCGTCAGTGAGTCCTTTGATGAGTTGGGTGACCTGATGGTCTTGTTCGCTTGCTGCCTGATGCCCTGATTGTTGGAGACTGTCGACCAGGGCTCTGGCCTGATCGAAGTCGGGCATCAGGGACAAACTGTTGCGGGCCGCCTGTAGCGCCTCTTCAATATGGCCCTGGGCATGCAGGGACTGGGCCCGTTCAAAGCTTTCAAGGGCCTGTAGGCGTTGTTGGATGTCCTGGCGATCAGGCATGAGTAGGGATGCTCACGATGAAGGGGGCGGCAGCCGACGGGTGATGATGTGCTTCGCATCACATCATGCCGTATGTCGTCCATCCAGGCAAGGCTTCATCCAGATCGCAACTATGAAAGAAGGCCGAGGACTACTCAGATCAGGTATGGTTCCGGTAGGCATCGATGATTTCAGCGAGGTAGGCATCCTGATCCTGCTGCCAGCGCCACAGGGAAAAGATCTCGACCTCGTTGAAGCCCTGGAAGCCGGCGTCTTCCATCAGAGCCCGGATACCACGGATGTCGATACAGCCTTCGCCCATCAGGCCCCGATCGTTGAGCAGATCGCGGGTCTCCAGGCGCCAGTCGCAGACATGGAAGCCGAACAAGGTGCCCTGCTCGCCGGCCAGACGGATTTCATCAGCGAGGCGGTCGTCCCACCACACGTGGTATACATCGACGGCAATGCCCAGCAGGGGATCACGGATGTCCTCGCAGATCTGTCTGGCCTGGGTCATGGTATTGATGGCGCTGCGATCGCCGGCATACATCGGATGCAAGGGTTCGATGGCCAGACGCACACCACAGGAACGGGCGTGATCAAGGCAGGCGGCAATGCCGTCACGGATCTGGCCACGGGCCTGATCAAGTGGCATGCCCGGCACAGCTCCGCAGACCAGCACGACCATGTCTGCGCCGATGGCTGCCGCATCGTCAATGGTGCGGAGATTGTCGTCGATGGCGCTGCATCGTCCAGCGTGGTCATGGTGAGGGAAGAACCCGCCTCGACACAGGGCCGGAACCCGCAGGCCATGGGCACGGATGATGGCGGCAGCCTGCGCGGTTCCATATGGTTCCAGATGTTGGCGCCATACGGTGATGCCGCCGATGCCCGCTGCGCTCAGGGCCGCACAGCAGCGCTCCAGATCCCAGGGCTTGAGCGTAAAGGTATGGATGGCAAGCCGGTCAAGGCTGGTGAGGGGGGCGGCAGGCATGGCAGTTCCTGGGAGTCATGACAGGGGCGGCGCGGACCGCAGATCACGATGCCCTGTGACACATGGTGACATGATCAGAAAGGGACACAGCCCAGGCCTGAAGGGACAGGACAGTCTGGCCCCCATCGTTGCTGATAAGGGCGATGACGGCAATCTGATGGCTATTTGTTCTCAAACTCGGTCAGCAGATCGATCAGGGCCTTGGCGTCAGCGCACTGGCGCAGGAACTCGCAGAAATGCTCCTTGCGGATCTGGCTGGCAAAGTTTTTCATGAGCTGGATATGCTGTTCCTTGTGGTCGAGCGGCGTGATCAGGAAGAATACGCTGTGGACCGGTTCGCCGTCAAGACTGTCAAAACCAACGCCTGCCGAGCAGAATCCATAGGCCCCGTAGATCTTCTTGACCAGATCACTGCGGCAATGGGGGATGGCGATGCCGTGACCGATGCCTGTGGACCCCACGGCCTCGCGCGCCATGGCGCCCGCCACGATGGTGTCCAGATCAGCCGTCTTGATACGACGATCACTTGCCAGGGCCTTGGCCAGAGAGGCGATGATGCTTTCCTTGTCCATGTCTGGTTCTAGTTGGCAAAAGGCTTTGGGAACCAGGACGTCGGACATGTGCACTTCGGTCATGCAGAACCCCTCTTGGATATCAGAACGTATGTCATCACTGCTTCGGGGCGCTGCCCCACGGTTCTGGCGCGCCGATCGCAGGTGATGGACGGCCACTATGGCAAGTAACAGCCCATGTCCCATGGAGAGACCGGATCATTACCCTATGTCGTGGCACTATGACCAGCGCCGGAGCAGGTCAACGTGGTGCTGTACGGCGTTGCACAGGCGGCATCGTGCCCAGTATCGCTCATATGAGCAAGGTGATTATGAGCCCGGCCAATCCCGAAATCAAGCGCCTCAAAAATCTGGGGCGGGCCAGTGATCGCCGCCGCCATGGTTGCTTTGTGGTGGAGGGACGACGGGCCATATCAGGATTCCTCGATCATGGCTGGCAGCCAGAGCAGATCCTGGTCGAGATTGATCGTCCTGTACCCGCTGCGTGGCGCGATCTGCCCATGACGCGGGTCAGTGCTCGGGCGCTGGCCGCAGTGGCCAATAGCTGTTCTGCCGCGGGCTACATCGCAGTGTTCGCCATACCTACAGAGGACGATGCGTGGCGGCCTGAGGAGGGCGGACTCTTGTTGTGTGGTGTGTCCGATCCCGGCAATGTGGGGACGCTCATGCGCAGCGCTGCAGCCTTCGGTCGATATCAGGTGATTCTGCTGGCCGGGGCAGATCCCTACGCTCCCAAGGTGGTACAGGCCAGCGCTGGGGCCTTGGCCGCAGTTCGGCTACGGCGTGTCGACAGTCTTGAAGACATGGCAGACCTGCTCGGCCCGGTGCCGGTAGCGGGTCTGGTGGTCACGGGCGGTCAAGCGGTCGAGTCCCTTGCCGGTCAAGCAATATGGCTGGCCGTGGGCAGCGAGGCTCATGGTCTCTCGGATGCCCAACTGGCCCGTTGTCAGTACCAAGTCACCCTGCCGATGCCAGGCGGCGGTGACAGCCTCAACGCTGCGGTAGCAGGTTCCATTGCCCTGTACCAGCTGACTTGTTCCATGCCTGACCCTAAACCTAAAAACGGCAGTTAGGCTATGGACTTTGGGCCTTAGGGTTGCTATTCAAGCGGATATACGCTTACAGAATCGGTTCACCCTCTGGTGAAAGTCCGAATCTGTCTATATCGCCTTGTAGAGCAACCCTAAAGCCTCCAGCCTAAAGCCTACGGCCGGATTTGGCCTGATTCCTTACCGCCCTGCCTGCTGCTGGTCGTAATTCTTCAGGGCCTGGAGATACATGCGGGCCCGCCCAGCCATGCCGGTGCCGGCATGGCGATCAACCAGATCCTGGAAGCGATGACGATGGGTCCGTACTCGTTCTATCCAACTGCTGTAGTCGTATCCGGGATGTTGGGCCGATTCAAATTGCAGGGTGATGGAGATGGCGCGGTCTCGGGCAAAGGGGGGCAGGCGGCCGATATCCGAGCGGATGATCAAGGTATAATGGCCCAGGCCCAGATCAATGATGTCGCCATGCGCCACCTCCGTACCGTTCAGCCAGGCCTGGCTGCCGCCCCGCATTGAGAAACGGACGGTCTGGACCCGGGGGTTGTCGAGGACAGTGACGAAATACGTGATACTGGAATCCCGGTTGCCGATCGGGGACAAGGCATTGAGATGACGCGGCGTGCGATGGCTGTCGCGGTGGATGTGATCGTCATCAAGAGTTGTGAAGGAGAAGGTCTGTGAACCAATGGTGATGCTGCTCTGGGCCACCGGCAGGGCCGCCCTGATGCCTCCCAGGGCTTCCAGATGATCGCCGGGAATGCGATCAGGTATGGGTCCGCAGAACAGCCAGGAGTCGGGCATATGGCGCAAGCGCAAGCGGGACAGGGCCGCATTCTCTGGGGTACTGTCAGGGCTTCGCGGGGCGATGGTCTTGGCTGGGGGCCAAGTCGCCGAGGGGGCTCGCCTCCCA
>SLQH01000205.1 GCA_007131555.1 Planctomycetota bacterium
CGATCATGGTCAGGTCATCAGACTGGGCCGCCCGACCGCGATGGCGCATGATTTCACTGAGAATACCGCGGATCATGTCCTTGGCCTCATGGATGCCATAGCGGGCAACGCACTGATGGAAGGGGTCGTCACCGAACTCCTCGCCCTTCTCGTTCATGGCTTCCGGGAAACCATCGGTATACAATACGAAGGCATCACCGGGATTGAGTTGGGTCTCGAATTCCTGGATGTTCTTGTCAAACAAAGGCCCTTCGTTGAAGCCGATGGCGATGCCCTTAGGCTGGGCCAGTTCGTAGCCCTGCTGGGCGGCCCGATAGATGACCATCGGATTGTGACCGGCCGAGGCGAACTGCATCCGGCCGGTGCTCTGATCAAGCACACAATAGAAGGCCGTGACGAACATACCCCGCTTGATCTGCTTGGCGATCAGACGGTTGGTCTCCTTGAGGGTCTCGGAGGCGTTCTGGCGATGCTTCTGGGCCACCAGACGGACGATGGTCCGGGTCACAGCCATCACCATCGAGCCGGGAATCCCCTTGCCGGAGACATCGGCCACAATGAAACCCCACAGGCCACCACCGAGGGAGAAGAAGTCGTAATAGTCGCCTGACACATCACCAGCCCCCTTGTAGAAGGCCGACAGACCGTAACCCGGCACCTGAGGCACCTCGGCCGGCAGCAGTTGTTGCTGGACCTCATGGGCTAGGGCCAGTTCGTAGCGGGCCTTCTCCTGTTCAACAAGCACATCCTGGGCCGCCTTGAGATCCTGGGTCATGCGATTGAACTCGTGGGCCAAGACTCCGATCTCATCTTCGGAATGGATCTTTGTGCGATGACCCAGGTCACCCTTGGCCACGGCCTGCATGTCACGCATCAAACGACTGACCGGCTGGGTGATGCGCTTGGCCAGTTTATTGGAGATGAAGACCACCAGCGCCATCACCACCACCAATGACGCAGCGACGATAATGAACAGATTACGACTGATGGCATGAATCGTGTCACTGCGGATATCAAGGGTCACACTGCCCCGGTCGTAGCCGCCACGAGGGTTGTTCAGTTGGATCCGATAGCGATAGACCGGCACCGCCTGACCAGAACGCAAAGGCTTGCGCAGGGAATAGAGGTCGATGTCCTCGCCCAAAGGAACACGACCAAAGCGGGGAATGTAGATTGATGGGGAACTGGCCGAACGGGTGGTGGAGGTAGCCTGTTCACTGCCCGGCGGATAGCTCAAGGGCGTTTGAAGACCGATATGAAACACCACCGAATCAATTTCCGAAAAGTCATCCTGACGTTCGTCCCAGCGCATGGCATTAGACATGTATTGCTGCATGCGACCCTCAAGCCATTGCCGATCGGTCAGGCGGTCGCTTTCGGCGGCCCAATCAAGCAGGATGCGACCAACCTGGGCGGTCATCTTGGACAGCTCGATGCCCTTGTGTTCTGCCTGATTGAACAGTGAGCGATGAGCCATGGTGGCCAGCACGGCCCCAAGTCCAATGGTGGCCACTGCACAGACCAAGGACATCACCAACATGAACTTGGTGCGTAGAGGCATGCCCTTGGGCTTGAGAGACGGCGGAGCCATAGGGCGTGAGTCAGCACCATCATCACCAGCCGTGGGGCGTTTGGGACGCGATGGGACTGCTTGATCTCCAGAAGTGGCGGCATCTGTCATGGCCTGACGACGACCAGAAATGCCCGCTGGATGCTGTCGCCTGCTACGTCCCATGACCTTCTCCTCTACGATGCCGTGCCTTCTTCAGTGAGCCAGAGAACAGCTTCACATCATGACAAGCACGGTCAAGCCACCCGCCACCAACCCAGCGCATAGATCATCCATCATGATGCCTGTCGCACCAGGAAGTCGCTCGCAGGCCCGAACCGGCCATGGTTTCATGATATCAAAAAACCGAAACACTGCCAGTACCATCAGTGCCTGCCACCACCAGCCCTGATCGGGCCATGACCACGCGACCATGGCCACACCGAGCCACATGCCGGCAACTTCATCAATCACGACTTGCGACGGATCTTCTCGACCCAAGATACGCGCCGCATGGGGACAGGACCACCATCCTGCCAAGGCCGCCAGCATGGTCATCACCATGCCCGTTACAGCGCCCCAGGGCCATGCCAGCCAGGCCGCCAAGGGCACCAGTACCAGTCCGGCAACAAGGCTGGCCCAGGTGCCTGACGCTGGCCTGATGCGCCCGATGCCACCGAAGGTGGCGACCATCATCGCCACCGGGGCCGCAGGGCCGTCAGACGGTGTCGACTTCATGTTCACCGAAACGGGTCTCAATCAAGCCGCTCAACTCCTGGACCGCCGCCTCGGCATCTTCTCCCTGAGCGGTGATGGTCAGGGTTGAGCCGCATTCCGCAGCCAACATCAACAGCTCAAGGACGCTCTTGCCGTCAACCGACAGGCCATCCTTGCTGACCTTGATCTCGCAGACATAGCGACTGGCAGCAGTGGCGATCTGGGTAGATGGCCGGGCATGCAGCCCCATCTTGTTGCGCACCACCACCGTTGCTTCTGACACCTGCATCGCATTCCTTCAGATGTAACAGCCCAGTACCTGTGCTGTCTCCGCAGTCAGCCCAATCGACGTGTCAGTCTATCCCTTACAGAGTCGTGATGACGTGACATGGAGCCTTGTATGTGACAACGGCAGCCACACCAGCAAAAAACGCAGGACGCGACCAGGATTGGCTACTCACCTCTGTACAGACGTTCCGCAGAGCGATTGCCCAGGGCATCATTGGCCCGGATATCACCTGCCACAGCGTCTATATCGTATGAGACCCGACGGAAGTAGACGGCGTCACCCGTGAAGAGGACATAACAGGCTCTGGGATCCCGGTCTCGGGGCTGACCGACGGAACCGACATTGATCACATAACGACCATCGCTGACATCAAACTCGGGCACATCAGCGGCATGGAGAAAACACCAATCCTCGGTGAACACCCCGGCCCTGTGGGTATGACCGACAAAACACAGGTGATCGAAGGCGGCGAAGATCTCTTCCATCTTGGCGGGATTGGCCCCCTCCCACAGATCGCTCTCAAGGATGTATTCCATCACCGGATCACGAGGAGAGGCATGGACCAGAAGGATATCGCCTATCTCATGGCGAATCGGTAGATTTTCGAGCAAAGACAGGACCTGAGAACGCTTGTCGCCATGGAGCGTGGCATACAAGGTCTCTTTGGTCCAATCGATGGCCCGACGGGCCTGGGGATTGAACAGGTAAGGGCCATGGATGACAGCGTGTTCGTGATTCCCCATCAAGACCAGCGAGCAACGCCGAGCCACGGTCTCGAAACAGATGACCGGATGGGGGCCATAGCCGATCACATCACCCAGACAGATGATCCGCTCGACATCACCGATGGCATCAATGTCGGCCAAGACCGCCTCAAGGGCCGGCCAATTGGAATGGATGTCAGAGATGAAGGCGATCATACAGCATTCCAGGCTACAGGGCCACCAAGCCACCGGAACATGACCTGGCAATGGTAGATGATAGCAACACAAGCACAGACGTTACCAGTTATACAGCGCCGCCCCTTACAGACCTGAGCGCTCACAGCGGCACTTGCATAACATAATGAACGCGAGTACCGCATGTAAGATGTTACACTACAGTATGGAACTTGTCTACAGAACTCTCACCGCCGCAAGGTCCTCAGGAAGTACTGCTGCGGCGATACATACGAGCCGTCTCCGCTCCGGCCTGGGCTCCTTCGCCTCGCATCACCGACTTGTAGAAGCCCTCAGCAATATGACCAACCGTTTCGATATCGTTGGACCTGGATACGAACTCACGGGCCGCCCGCCCAAGACGGCAGACCAGATCCGGGTCTCCCAGCAAACGCCCCAAGGCCAACGCCAGGGCATCACCATCACCGGGCGGAATCAAAAGCCCCGTTTCACCATCATGCACCACTTCCTGAATACCCCCCACAGCGGCCGCCACCACGGCACAGCCCGATGCCATCGCCTTGATGACCGTGATGGAATGGGTGTCCCGGACAAAGGGGTATACAAAGATCTGCATCCGGCTCAACAAGGGTGCCACCTGGGCTGACGCTTCAAGCACCTCAATGGCATCGCCAAGCCCTGCATCATTTATCTGGGTGGCCAGTTCATCGCGACCCGGCCCACCCCCGACAATCAGGCTCTTGAGCCCGGCATGACGGCTCCGCAGAGCGGCCACGGCATCAATCAACAACCGCAAACCCATCGTCTGCACATCAAAACGGGCAATGGTGCCAATGGTTGACACCTCCTGGGATGGACGATCGGTCGCGAATCGCTCGAGGTCGAAGCCATAGGGCATCACGGTGACCGTATCGCGCGACAGGCCGAGGCGACCGACCAGATGGGCCCGCAGGGCCTCATTGGGCACGGCGATGACATCGACCACAGGATTGGCAAGCGGCTCAGCTTCTTCGGCTTCGATCGGTTCATGGATGCCGACAATCAGGGGCACGCCAAGCTTGCGGGCCAGATTGATGCCCAACGGCACACTGGCCAGACGGTGGACGTGCAAGACATCCGGACGCCATTCGCTCAGATCGTTGAGCAGTTGACGCCCACCACCAGTCAAGAGACGAAAACCATTTTCCTGATAACAATGGACATCAAGCCCATCATTGCGGCACTCCTCCTCGCGAACGCCACCAGTGGTGAGCAGCAAGGCCTCATGACCATTGACCTGCAACCAACGGATCAGATTGATGGCACAACTGGCTGCCGCTGACGGGTTCAGGGAGCCGACGAGATGGGCGATGCGCAGGCCGATCACGGGTACTCGTCCATGGCAGCATCACTGGTGCCGACAGCACGATGAGCAGGAACGACATAGGCGCCCTCGGCCCACTGACCAAGGTCAATCAAGCGACACCGTTCACTGCAAAAGGGACGAAAACGAGTTGCCTGTGGCCCATCAATGACAACCGGACGACCACAGCAAGGACAGGGAAACGGCTTCTTCATGACGACATGAGGCTAGCAGCCCCAGCCCCACACTCAAGACAGAGCAGGCCCGGTTGCTGTCGGCCGATTCACTTGCCGATGCAAAAGCGGGCGAAGATCCGATCCAGGACATCATCGGTGGTGGCTTGACCCAGGATGGCTCCCAATGACGCATCAATGGCTGCCAAGCGATCAGCCAATACCTCGTCGCCGGGCCAGCCCCCAATCAGGGCCTGGACATCCGGCAAGACCTCGGCACAGAGACGGGCACACTCACCACCGCCATCGGCACAAGCACTCAAGGCCTCGGCCACCCCGTGACCCAAGGACTCCATGCCAAGACCCTGGTGGACGCTTACGGCCACATCGGCATGCGTTCCACGCGACCCCAGATCGGCCTTGGTGGCAACGACCATATGCGCCTGCGGCAGGTCGGATGAGGGCATCATCTGGTCAACCACATCAGGTGCCTGACAGATGATCACCAGATCTGCACTGCCGGCCATGGCCTGGCCAGCGGCAATAGCTCCGGCGTCTCCCTGATCACAGCCGGCAGTATCAATCAGGTTCACCCGCCGACCGTCAGGAAGAATCCATGTCGCTTCCAACCAATCACGGGTCGTTCCAGGCTGGTCACTGACCAGGGCCGGAGCCCCCGTCAAACAGGTGAACAGGGCGCTCTTACCGGCATTGGCAGGACCCACCAAGACCACCTGAGCCAGCGAATCGCAGCTCTGGCCACTATTGCCCCACCGTTCCAGATCTCGTCGCAGATCATCCAACAGAGCTCGTATGGCCACTGGATCATAACTGATGACGTCCTCTTCCTCACTGAAATCGAGCCCTGCCTCGACCGCAGCCCGGGCCTCGGTGAGCCGTTCCCGCCACTGGGTCAGAACCGCACCCAGGCGTCCCTGCAGATGGCCGATAGCAGCCCGCACAGCACTCTCATCAGTCGCCCTGGTCAGACTGAGCACCGCCTCTGCCTGGGTCAGATCCAGCCGTCCATGAGCAAAGGCCCGCCGCGTGAAGGCACCAGGACCAGCGCGCTGAGCACCCTGAGCCAAGAGTCGTTCCTCAAGCGCCATGACGACCGCCACCGAGCCTGGCACCAGGATCTCAACCATCTCTTCACCGGTATAGCTGCGTCCGGCCGGGGCCATCAGCACCCGGCAGGGACAAGGGCCGGCCGGCAGATGCCAGACACTATCCACCACCTGCCATGGCTCCGGCACCAACGCCACCCCGGCCTGGCTGGCCACCATGCCTGCAGCCGATCCGCTGAGACGCAAGACAGCCACCCGACCACCAAGGGGAGTGGCGGCGGCGAAGATGGCATCAGAAACATCAACGGACATCGACCGTCACCACCTCCGGAAGCTCTGGCCATGCCTCAGACACGGCCTTTTCGGGCACCATTGACCGACAGCCGCAACGCCGGCAGCAGGACCTGCCCAAAAGGGTCAAGGGATTGATCTACGACATCACCGTTCCAGGACAAGACCTGATATGGGCCTGTTCACCTGAGTCAGTCGCGATTTGACCGGACCCAACTGGCAGCCATCATGTCCCCACGGTCATCGCCCCGGCAGGAGACAACCATGCCCACCATCCCCACGCTTCCGGTCATGGGCGGCGTCGGCCTGCTGCTGGTCTGCCTGAGCGCCTGCGGCAATGGTCGCAGCCCGATGCTGGCCGATGCCCAGGCCTTCGCCTCCGAGATCCGCGCCGAACATCGTAGCGCTGACCGGGTCAGCTTCGACCTGGTGATCTCGGTCCGGCCTGAGGACGGCGACCCTCTCAACTTCACGCTTTTCGCCTGGTGTGACGCTGACCACCGCACTCGGCTACGGGCGACCAAGCTCGATGTCGACTTCCTGGACGGGCTGGTGGAACCCGATGGCCGATTCACCATCGGCTTGGTGCGCAGCCAGGAGGTGGTCAGCGGCTCCCTCACCGAACTGAGCATTGAGCGCAGCACCGAAACGGCTGAGGGCACCCAGCAACGCAGCCCGATGGCCTTCTTCGCCGACATCGGGCGGATCGTCGACGAGGCCAAGAACGGTCCCGTGCCCCTGGGCGTCTCCTACAGTCTGGCGGCTGGCGACGATCACCATGTCTTGCTGACCTGTCACCACGATAACGGGGCCCGCAGTATGGTGGCCGTCAACCGGGCCCGGCAGGTGGTCTGGAAGGAACTGTACCAGGATGACAACCTGATCGTTCGCATCACCTACGACCGCTACCAAACCATCGACCGCATGCAGCGCCCCCTGGTGGCAACCCTGACCTTCCCCGACAACGACAGCGTGGTCCGCACCCGCTATCGGCGCCTGCAACGGGTGCCCGGCTTCCGACCGGAAATATTCTCCTACGCTCCACCCGAGGACTGGCAGGAGATCTCCATCGACGACTTCCTCAAGCGCCTGGCCGAGACCGACGACGAGTAAGGACCGATTCATGCCGCGCCGCTCCCCTCGCCCACATCATCCCCCTGCCCGTCCCCGGCGACCGAGCGCTGCTGCTGGTCCTGGCCGGGTGGTCGGGGTCGAGGCTGGCAGTGATCTGGCCCACTATCTGGCCGAAGCCTTCCCCAAGATTGGCTCGGTACGCCAGATCCGCCGCCTGCTCAGCGAGGGTCGTTGCCGCGTCAACGGGGTCCTGGAGACCTACGGCAGCCGCCGCCTGAACCGTGGCGACGTGGTCCAGTTCCGCCCCCCGGCCCAGCAGGTCGGCAAACCGGTCACAACCCGCTTCGAGCCCGCCCGGTTGCTGTTCGACCACCCCGACATGCTGGCCTATGACAAGCCGCCGCGCCTAGCCGTGACCCCCACCGAGGGCAAGACCTGGGATCTGCTGCATCTGCTCCGCTCCCAGTTCGGCCCCCTGCTGCCGGTCCACCGCCTGGATGCCGACACCAGCGGGGTGGTGGTGCTGGCCCGCACGCCGGCCGCCCAGGCCCGCCTGGAGGAGCAGTTCCGTTCCCGCACGGTCAGCAAGCGCTACCTGGCTCTGGTCCGCGGCCATCCCAAGGATGCCGGCGAACGGCGGGGCTATCTGCGCTGCATCGATACCCAGCCAGGCTTTGAGAAATGGGGCAGCGCCGGGGGTCCGGGCAGCGTCTACGCCCGCACCACCTGGACGGTCCGTGAACGCTATCGCCACGGCAGTCTGCTGGAGGTCGAACCGCACAGCGGCCGGACCCACCAGATCCGCATCCACATGGCCGACATCGGCACCCCCCTCTACGGCGACCGTCTCTACGGCGACCGCAGTGATCCGGTCGACGTCCCCCGCCAGATGCTCCACGCCTGGCGCCTGACCCTGCCCCATCCCGACGGCTCCCAGGGCCTGGTACTGAAGGCCGACGAACCAGAGGACTTCATCGAGGCCTGCCGGAAGGTCCGCTCTCTGCGCTAGCCCTCGTGAGACCAATCC
>SLQH01000194.1 GCA_007131555.1 Planctomycetota bacterium
GCATCCGATTGGTCGTTCAAGGTCATCTCAGAATCATCAGTCGCGCCGACTCCCTGATCGACCAGGGTCGCCTCATCATCCAGACCTGAGGGATCATGCCCGGTGGCCACGGTCGGGGTTGGGCAGACATCTGTCTGCGCAGCAGGGGCACTGGTCGCTGGTGCAGGCCGGGCCTCGACAATCGGTGCCGTATCATGCAGTTCCTCAATGGCACCCACCACCTCGCCGCCGCTCACGAAAGCGTCGGTGATCGTCGAGCCATCAAGACTGCGATCAGGGTCGACCCCCAGAATATCAAGGGTCCGTCGTAGACTCTTGCATAATGCCGCCGGATCACGGAAACGATGCTCCGGTTTCTTGAGCATGCACTTGAGCACCGTCTTGGCGCTGCGCTCATGCAGATGAGGCACCAGACGACGGGCATCCGGCGGCCGAGCCTGCAAGTGCTGACGAAGCACCGCCGATGTATTGCCTTGATACGGTTCTTCACCTGTCAACATGGCATAGAGGAGCACGCCAAGGGCATATATGTCACTGCGGATATCAATCTGCGCTTCAGCCCGGATCTGTTCGGGTGACATGTAGGCTGGAGTGCCGAGGGTGGTGCCCTCCATGGTCAGCATGGTGCGATCATCCTGGGTCGACCGGGCACAACCAAAATCACCAAGCTTGGCCTGCTGGTCGACGTCCAAGAATATATTGGCCGGTTTGATATCGCGATGGACCAGATGATGGGCATGGGCATCGACCAGGGCCATGCCGATCTGATAGACCAGCAGCAAGGCTTCTGACTCATCCAGGCGACCACGCCGCTTCAGCAGCTGCTTGAGATCACCTCCGGTGATATACTCCAGAGCCAACCAGCCATCATGGTCATCAGTGAAGCCATGCCCCAGTGCCGCTACGATATGGGGGCTGCGCAGGGCACAGGTGATGTGGGCCTCACGGGCGAAACGGGCCATGAAGTCACTATCACCACCATGTTCGGCATGGATGGTCTTGACCACCACCAGATGGTCATCGGGAGCGCCACAGAGCCAGACCCGGCCCATGCCGCCATCAGCGAGATGACATAAGGGGACAAAATCACCGAAGGGCGGCATGTCACGAGGAGCCAGGACACGGGCCAAGAAGGCGCGCAGACGCTGATCAAGTCGTGGACATGAGGCCACCCAATCGTGGGCCATGGTCAGATCCCTGACGCCATCTGCCCGCAAGGCCTGGGAGAGGCGTCTGATCATCTGTTCCTGCATGGTGCTACGACGGGTCAAGACCACGAGCATGGCATCAACCACCGGCAGATCATTCACAACTGCATCCTCCAACGCTGGCCACACAGCACTGTGGTCAAGATATTGACAACCCTGCATCAGACCATTGAGACCAGCAACTGCCTCAGAAACATAACTCCCACAACACCCAAGACAAGGACCACCATCATCATCCGGCAATGGCATTGTACGTGCACACAATCGTCTACCGTCAACTGCTTGATGATTGACCATGACGGGGATACAGATATTGATCATGACTGTGGATCATGGAAGAATGCGCTGATCAATCATTGATGACCATCGACCCCGATGCGGCAGAACGGTCCCAGGAGGCCAGTGCCCTGACGGAGATTGGACGCGGATACCGCCTAGGGAGCCTGATTGGCCGGGGCGGCATGGGCATGGTGCACAGCGGCGAACAAAGCTGCTTCCCCCGTCCTGTGGCCATCAAGTCCCTCCTGCCAGAACGTCATGGTGCCAGCGACCGCAGCAGCTTCACCTGTGAGTCGGTCATCACCGCCCTGCTTGACCACCCCAACATCCCGCCGGTGCATGATCTGATCGAGGATGATCAAGGGCAACCACGGTTGGTCATGAAGATCATCAAGGGGCATGATTGGCAACAGCTCCTGCAGACCACCGCCACTGAGGAGGGCGCATCGGCCGCCGCCGGTCCAGACATGGATCTCGACGCCCATCTGGAGGTCCTTCTGAAGGTCTGCGATGCGATCTCCTGTGCCCATCAACAGGGCATCATCCATCGCGATCTCAAGCCAGCCAATATCATGGTCGGTGCCTTTGGTGAGGTCACCGTGATGGACTGGGGCTGTGCCGGAGCCTATCGCAGCCCAGCGCCCCACCCCCTGGTTCCTCTGCTGGCAGACCGCAACGGCATCGCCGGAACCCCGGCCTACATGGCCCCGGAAATGGCCCGCGGGATAGGCAGCGACCTGGGGCCACACAGCGACATCTACCTCTTGGGTGCCTGTCTCTATGAGGTGTTGACCGGCAGCCCGCCGCATCGCCGTCCCGGATCACGCAGCGGCGCCGTCCTGGAGGTCTTGGCCCGAGCCGAGGCCGGACAGGTCGAAGCACCCAGCAAACGGGCTCCCAACCGCGTCATTCCGCCTGGCCTGGCCGCCATCGCCATGCGGGCCATGGCAACCGCTGCGACCGATCGCTTCCGCACGGTGACCGCCTTTGCCGATGCCCTGCGCGACTGGCGCCAGATCGCCCAGCTCGATCGTGTCGTGGCCACGGCCCATAGTACCGTGACCGCCGCCGAACGCGGCGACCGTCGCGCCCTGAGTGATGGTCTGTGGGAAGCCATCGCCGGATGTGAATATGTCCGCAGCCAGGCCCCCCAGCATGAGCAGGCCCTGGGCGTGTTGATCCGGGCCCTGCTGCTGACCGCCCGCCACGCCGTCAGCCAGGAATCCTGGGCCCTGGCCGAGCGGCAGATGGCCCGGGTCAGCAGCTTCACGGTCGACGATGCTGCCCTGCGCACACATATCAGCACCACTAGCGCCGACATCGCCGCTGGCATCGCCCAGGGCCAGCGCCGGCGACGCCTGGTCAGCATCATCGGCTGGGCCTCCTACAGCGTGGCGTGCGTGTTGTTTCTGGTCCTGGTCATCAGCTACCACCGCATGTCCCAACATCGGGCCGGAGCAGCAGTTGCCCTGCGTGAGGCCCAGCAACGGCATGACGAAGCCGTGGCCCTCAGTGCCGAGATCGCCCTGACCAGCGCCGATCACGCCAGTCTGAGCGAGGAGATGTTGACCCTGACCACGGCCCAACAGGAAGAACTGGAGGCCGCACGTACACGCCTGGCCGCACTCACAGAGGAACACGAGGCCCTGGTGGAGACCGCCCAACGCTTGATCGATCAGCAGGCGACCCTGGAACGCGATATCCTCCAGCAGATCACCCGCCAACCCGAGGCCATGGAACGGATTCGCTGATGGCACGTGCACGCCGCCAACGGCCCACACCACGCCAGCCCGGTCGTCGGGGTCCGGCACCTGATGGCATCCGCAAGCCGTCTCCGGTTCCAGTACCGTCCCGACCTCCGGCCCCACCCCCATCCCCTTCCCAAGACCGTCCGGCCCTCACCCTGGATGAACTCACTGCGGTGATCCCCAGTGACCATCCCCCGGAACTGACCCTGCGCGGACCACAACCAGCCCCAGATGCGCCGGGCATGCTGGAGAATGCGGCCGGGCGGGGTTACCAGATCAGCGCCGAACTCGGACGTGGCGGAATGGGCGTGGTGCACGGCTGCCAGCAAGCGGTGTTTGCCCGTACGGTGGCGGCCAAGACCATCATTCCCGAACGTTTGACCGATCGCAGTCGGGGGGTGTTCCTGGCTGAAGCGGCAATCGTCGCCCATCTCGCCCACCCCAACATCATTCCCGTCCACGACCTCCTGCAACATCCCCAGCAGGGACCAATATTGGTGATGAAGCAGGTCCACGGACATGAATGGACCGACCTCCTGCGATCCGGCATTGCCCCCACGCCGGTGGAGGATCCCCGCCACGATCTGCGGCGCACCCTGGATCAGCATCTCGACATCCTCCTGGATGTCTGCGATGCCATGACCTTCGCCCACAGCAGAGGCATCCTCCACCGGGACCTCAAACCCCAGAACATCATGATCGGCCAGCATGGTGAGGTACTGGTCATGGACTGGGGCTGCGCTGTCTGCTATCACGATCAGGCGCCCCATCCCCTGATTCCCCTGACGAGTCAACTGCGCGGCATCAGCGGCACGCCCGGCTATCTGGCCCCGGAGATGGCCCAGGCCGAACATCATCTGTTGGGACCGGCCAGCGATGTGTATCTGCTTGGCGGTATCCTCTATGCCATCCTGACCGGGCGGCCACCGCATCGCGGCGGCGATAGCGCCAGCAGTGGCGGCAGCAGCAACGCTGTCCAGGCGGTCCTGGCCAGTGCCGCCCTTGGAGTGGTGCCTGAACTACAGGTGGTTCATGATGGGCAACGTCCCTGCCCGCCAGGTCTGGCCCGTTTCGCGATGCAGGCCCTGGAGCCTGACATCGCCCGCCGTCTGCCCAGCGCCCAGGCCCTGGCGGATGGGATCAAGGCCTGGCGCCGCCATGATGAGGGACGCCAATACCTGCGCCAGGCCGCCACCTTGCTGGGCCGGATGGACCACACCGCCCCCGAGGACCGCCTGGATCTGTCGCTGCAAGTCCAGGCCGCCATCGCCGCTGCCAACCACGCCTGTCCGGACATCCCCGCCGCCCGTCCATTGAGCCTCCGCAGTCGACTGGCGCAAGCCCGGGCCCTGCTGGATCAAGGAGCCGCTGACCAGGCCGCCACCATGGCCACGCAACTGCAACGCCACGCCAAACAACTGCGCCTGCAGGATGTCCACGCCGAGGTGGCCGCCCTCCGCGACGATGCCCAGGTCCTTCTCGATGAACGACGGCGGCAGCAACGTCTGCGTACGATGGCCAAGTACGGCGGCACTGGCTTCGTCCTGATAGCCGTGATCATCATGGCCGTCGCCGTCACCTGGCTATGGCGCGAAGCGGCAGCAACCGAGCAGGCCATGGATGACCTGCGCCGTAGTCGACAGGAAGCCGAGACCGCTGCCGAACAGGCCGCCCTGGCCCAGGCCGGCCTCAGCGACCTGGAAGCAACCCTGACCAGCGAACGAACCGAGGGCCAAACGACACTCGGCGCCATCCGCACCCAGATCGCCGATAAGGAAGCGGTGGTAGCCGAGCAACGCACTGTTGTGGCCACTGCCCAGGATGCCGTGCGGCAACGCCAAAACCTGGCCAGTGGCAACCTGGAGGCCCTGGACCAGGACCAACGTCAAATGCTGCACCGCCTCAATGACTGGGCCCCACTCAACAGGCTCTACGCATGGAGTCAGGACCCCAGTCCCCAACGCTGGACCGCGGCGGTCCAGGCCAGTTGGGACACGCTCAGCGCCTCGTGGCCGGCCGACCATGCCTTCATCAGACGGATCTCCCTGCTGCACCACCTCAGTCCTCTTGAGGATGTAACGACCGAGCCAGACGATGCGGCCGAGGCGCTGGCGGAACTGGCGACCATAATTGATGGCGACACGCCCTATCTGATCCGCTGGCAGGCCAAACTGGACATGGTCACCGATGTGCGTCAACGTATCACCCCCTTGCTCGAGGACCCCCAAGCCATTGAAGACAACGACCGCCTGCTGCGGACCCTGGAACGCGAGGTCGGTCCCCAAGACCCCATGCTGCGGCAGGCCCGCCGGGTCATCAGTGATGCGGCAGCCCAGGCCCAGGCCCGCATTGACCGGATTGCCAACCTGCGCAGCAGCCTGGCCTCCTTGGACCAAGCCCAGGCAATCACCGACCAGCAACGACAAGAGCTTGATGTTCTACAGGATCTGGTTGGCGATCAGGACCCTGACGTCAGACGCTGGCGCAACAAGATCAGGACCGTTGACCGGCTGCGCAAACAGATCGCAGACGCCTTGGAAAGCGGTGATCGTGACCAGCTCCTCCGGGCCCGACAGGCCATGGCCACGCTCCAGGGACTGCTCGGGACTGAAGCTTTTGATGCCGAGGAACTGGACATTGCCCTGCTCAGGGCCTCCATACCCGCCGCCCTCAAGGCCGGAGGACAACAGAACATTGAGGCTGCCCGGACCATGCTGGAACGCCTTGAAGAATTGGTCGGTCGTGACGATCCGGTGGTCAGAGCTGGCATTCCCCGCTTCATTGATCATGACAACGGCACCGTCACCGACACAAGAACCGGTCTGCTCTGGCTCAAAAACGCAAATCAGTTTGGCACCATGAACTGGACACACGCCATACAGGCACCGAAACAACTACAGCATGGACGCTTCGGCTTGAGCGACAATTCTCAACCAGGCGATTGGAGACTGCCGTCAAGCGCCGAATACCTGGGACTGCATAGAGGAGTACGAATTCCCGAAGGACACCCCTTCATCAACGTCCGAAGGATCTACTGGACCAGTCAACGCCCCAGTCATATGGAGGGCTGGGCGGCCTACCACTCCATCGGCAATAATATCGTCAACCCCTACCAGCGACAAAGCGAATTGTATCATGTATGGGCGGTCCGCGACAATCCATAGCTTTGAGGCAATTGGTCACGTGCGCTTCAACGCGTTGACCCCAGGAGTCTGTCCGGAACAGACTGATACGTCGCTTGGTGTGCCGTTTCCAGCAACATCGTGTCTCGAAGAACCCCTGGGCCATGCTCGGTCGCCATACCGGACAGGCTGAGCCACGTATGGGACCTGAATCCTGATCACCACTTGATCACCGTCATCCTGATATGATCCTGTGCATATGCTGGACATGATGTCGCGTCCTCGCCCACTGCTGATCCTGGTCTGCTGCCTGGCCCTGATGATCGACCTGCACGGGGCTGATGATAGCGCCGTCACCAGGGCCGATTCGGGGCCACTGCCGGTCCATCTGTTCTATTCCCCCGGCTGTCGCGGCTGTGCCCAGGTGATCGCGGCGATGCGCCGGGCCGAGGAGCGTTTTGGCGAAGCCATCGCTGTTGACTGGCGCGATACCAGTCGTGATCCAACCGCCATCCGCAGCCTGAGCAGCATGCTCAGGCGCTATCGCTATGAAGGCCTGACACCGCCATCGCTCAACGTCTTCACTCCGCGTCGCCATCTGGCTGGGCCGGAGCAGATCATCGCCGATCTGGAATCGACCATCGCCGCTGAGCTGGCCGAACGAAGCGCAGCCGACGATGGACCAAGGCCCGACGATGCTGCGCTGCCCCCCGATGACGGTGCCGAGGACGAGCGCAACCTGCTCGGCTGGACGGCAATCACCGTGGCGGCCCTGGTCGACAGCGTCAATCCCTGCGCCTTTGCCACCATCGTCATGCTGATCTCAATGCTGGGGATGGCCGGTCGGCGACGACGCGACATCCTTCTGGCCGGAGCCGGCTTCACCCTGGGAGTATTCCTAGCCTATCTGGCCATCGGTCTGGTGCTGTTCAGCATCCTTCAGCAATTGCAAAGCTTTTATGTGATCGCCGACCTGATCATGTGGCTGGCCTTCCTGCTATGTCTGGCTGGGGCCACCCTGTGCCTGTGGGACGCCTCCCTGTCCTGGCGTGGACGGCCGGCCGAGGAATCACTGATGAAGGTCCCCACCGCCCTGCGCCGCCGTATCAACGCCTGGCTGCGGGCTGGGGTCCACACCCGGATCATCATCCTGGGATCCTTCGGAGCCGGACTGGTGGTCTCTTTGCTGGAGAGTCTGTGCACCGGCCAGATCTACTTCCCCATTATCGCCCGCCTGGTGCGCCAGGGCGATCTCACGGCGATCATCATGCTGCTGTGGTACAATGTCCTGTTCGTGCTGCCGATCATCGTCATCGTGATCCTGACCTGGGCTGGCATGGGCAACCAGCAATTGATTGCCTTCGGGCGCCGTTCCTGGGGCCGGGTCAAGCTGCTGCTGGTGGCGGCCTTCCTGCTTATGGCGTGGTGGATGAGCCAGGATGGCAATCTGGTCTGGCCACCGGGCTGGCGAGGCGATCCACCCCCGCAGAGCACGATCCCCAGACCCGCTGGGGATTGAAAGGGCGCCTGGCGTTTCTGGCGCTCTTGGCATGAGACCATGCCGGAAGACCTCACGCCCGCTGCGCTCAAGAGCGCAGAGATCGCCAAGGGAAAGCCAGACCTCCGCCGTCTTGCCTCTTCCGCCGCCCGCAGGGCCTCTGCGCTCTCCGCGATCTCTGCGTGAAATCATGCCCCAAGCCGCATTATTACCCGGAGTACCGGGCCTTGGCCCGCGTACATTGGCGGGCGGAGGATTGTGAGACGGATATGGGCCAGGGTGGCGGCACCATCGTTGTCTCTCGCTTGCGCTCATCATCGCCATGAATGATCACGAGTTGCGGGATCTACAGGCCGTTTCACGGGCATCATGCCGACGTCCAAGCCGGCTCTTGGCGAAGGCATGAACACCGCGCGTTGGCACGCGGGCCAAGGCCCGGTGCTCCGGGGTGGTTGTGTGATGGGCGGTGGTTTTTGGCGAGTCCGAGGCTTGGGTCTATCATGCACGGCAATCTGGCTGCGGTGATCCTTGCCAGGCACAAAAGCTCCGTATTCACCACAAAGCC
>SLQH01000214.1 GCA_007131555.1 Planctomycetota bacterium
CGCTGCATCGTCTGCGGCAACTGTGTCAAGGTGTGCAGCCTGGGGGCCAAGCAGGCCATCGACAGCGCCCCGGCGATCGAGGAGATCCTCGCCGGGCCAGGGCCCACGGCAGCCATCGTCGCCCCGTCCTTTCCGGCCGAGTTCGCTGACTTTGATCCCGAGGAACTGGTCGGCATGCTGCGCCGCCTGGGCTTCGATCTGGTCTGCGAGGTGGCCTTCGGGGCCGACCTGGTGGCCGAGCGCTACCGCCGCCTAGTGGCCCGCAACGACAACCGGCGCTACATCGCCAGCTCCTGTCCGGCGGTGATCGCCTATGTTGAACGCTACCACCCGCAGCTGAGCGCCAGCCTGGCTCCCATCGTCTCGCCGATGGTGGCCATGGGCCGGGTGCTCAAGCAGGAGCGCGGCAGCGGCCTGCGGGTGGTCTTCATCGGGCCCTGCCTGGCCAAGAAAGCCGAGGCCCTGTCCCATGTCGGCCAGGATGCCATCGACGGGGTGCTATCGTTTCGCGAGCTGCGCCTGCTGTTCGCCCACCACGGCATCACCCCGGCGGCCGTCCATCCCAGCCCCTTCGATCCCCCGCATGGCGGCACCGGCGCGCTGCTGGCGATCAGCCGGGGCATGCTCCAGGCAGCCGGCATCGCCGAGGACCTGCTCGACGGCGAAGTGGTGGCCACTGAGGGCCGCCACAACATGGTCGAGGCGGTCAAGGAGTTCGGCGATGGCAATCTGCAGGCCAAGCTGCTCGAACTGTTGTGTTGCGACGGCTGCGTGATGGGGCCGGGCATGCTGACCACCGCCCCCCTGTTCAGCCGTCGTTCCAGCGTCAGCCGCTATGCCCGCCAACACCAGCGCCATCTTGATCAGGCGACCTGGCAGGAGGCGGTCGACCGCTACGCCACCCTTGACCTGTCGCGCTCCTTCACCCCTGATGACCAACGCCTGCCCGGCCCAGCCGATGACCAGATCCAGGTCATCCTGTCGCGCATGGGCAAGCAGGAAGTCCATGACGAACTCAACTGCGGCGCCTGCGGCTACGAGACCTGTCGTGAGCATGCCGAGGCCATCTACAAGGGCTTGGCCGAGAGCGAGATGTGCCTGCCCTACATGGTCGACAAGCTGTCCGAGACGGTCCAGGAACTGGAACGCTCGCATGCCGATCTGGCCACCACCCAGGAACAGCTCATGCAGAGCGAGAAGCTGGCCAGCATGGGCCAGTTGGCCGCCGGCATCGCCCATGAGGTCAACAACCCCCTGGGCGTGGTGCTGATGTATGCCCACCTCCTGCTCGACGACAGCAACGCCAGCGAGGAACTGCGCGACGACCTCAGGATGATCGCCACCCAGGCCGACCGTTGCAAGAAGATCGTCTCCGGACTGCTGGACTTCGCCCGCCAGAACAAGGTCCTGCGCCAGCCCAGCAACATCCTCGCCGCCGTCGAGACCGCCCTCAAGAGCGTCATCCGCCCTCCCGGCATCACCCTGGAGCGCGACTACGAGATCGAGGATCCCATCGCCGACATCGACGTCGACCAGATCCTCCAGGCCCTGACCAACCTCATCGCCAACGCCTACGCGGCCATGGGCGAAGAGGGCGTGCTGCGGGTTTCGGTCAGCGAACGCAACGACCAGGTCTGCATCGCCATCGCCGATACCGGTACCGGCATCCCGCCCGAGATCCAGGGCCGCATCTTCGACCCCTTCTTCACCACCAAGCAGATCGGCATCGGCACCGGCCTGGGGCTGGCCGTGGTCTACGGCATCATCAAGATGCACCGCGGCGACATCACCGTCCGTTCCGCCACCGACGCCGGGGCCGGCCCCACCGGCACCACCTTCACCATCACCCTGCCCCGCAAGGACATCACTGATCATGACTGACGCCAAGACCATCCTGATCGTCGACGACGACCCCGACTTCCGCCTGCCCCTGCGCCTGCAGCTGGAAGCCGCCGGCTACACCGTGGTCGAGGCCTGCGACCGCGACGAGGCCCACGCCACCATCGCCGCCCAGCGGCCGGCCGCCGTCATCCAGGATCTGATGATGGACCAGCCGGACACCGGCTTCACCCTGTGCTACGAGATGAAGCGCCACCATCCCGACCTGCCGATCATCATGGTCACTGGCGTGGCCTCCGAGACCGGCATCGAGTTCGAAACCGTCACCGAGGAGGAACGGTCGTGGATCAAGGCCGACGTGATACTGGCCAAGCCGATCCGCTTCGAACAGCTCAAGCGCGAACTGGATCGCCTGCTGTAGGCAGGGTCTTGGGCCATGTATTGTTGAACAGCAACGATACGTGCCGGAAAACGCGTGAGAAGTTGTTGTCTTCCTTCGTGCTCTTCGTGTCCTTCGTGGTACAATTGCTTGTCTGTCTCCTCCCTCCCCCAAGGACCACCCCATGGACCACCAGCTCACTGTCCTGATCGTCGATGACGAGGAAGGCATGCGCCTTGGCGCCCAGCGGGCCCTGCGCAACTTCACCTGCCAGCTTGATGATGCCGAGTGCTCGGTCAGCTTCACCACCCAGATGGTCGACAGCGGCGAGGCGGCCATCGAGGCCTGCCAGGGTGAGACCCGCCCGGACATCATCCTCCTCGACCACAAGCTGCCAGGCATCACCGGCATCGAGGTCCTGGAACAGCTGGGCTCCGAGGGCTTGGGCGACAGCCTGGTGATCATGATCTCGGCCTACGCCAACATCGAGACTGCGGTCCGGGCCACCCGCCAGGGCGCCTATGACTTCATCCCCAAGCCCTTCACCCCGGCCGAACTGCGCTATGTGGTCCAGAAGGCCGCCGGACGGCTGGTGTTGTCACGCCAAGCCCGGGCCCTGGCGGCCGAGAACCGCCGGGTCCGCTTCGAGTTCATCCGGGTCCTCGGTCACGAACTCAAGGCCCCCCTGGGGGTGGTCGAAAGCTATCTCGACCTGATCCGCAACCGGACCCTGGGCGAGGACCTGCCGGCCTACGACGAGATCGTCGGACGCAGCCTGACCCGCTTGCAGGGCATGCGCAAGCTGATCCTCGACCTCCTCGACATGACCAAGCTCGAAAGCGGTCAGCGTGAGCGCAGCCTGGAGGACATCGACCTCAGCGCGGTAGCCCGTTCAACCGCCGAGGCCATGGAACCGCAGGCCGCCGAACGCGGCATCAGCCTCACCATCGCCGGGGCCGAGCACCTGCACATGCAGGCCGATCCAGCCGAGATCGAGATGATCCTCAACAACCTGGTGTCCAACGCCATCAAGTACAACCGCGACCAGGGCTCGGTCACCATCACCATCGGCGAGGACGCCGAGGCCATCACCCTGGCCGTCAGCGACACCGGCATCGGCATGACCGAGGACGAACGCGAGCGTCTGTTCGGCGAATTCGTCCGCATCCGCAACGCCGCCACCAAGGACATCCTCGGCACCGGCCTCGGCCTGTCGATCCTCAAGCGCCTGGTCCAACTCTACCACGGCAGCGTCACGGTCGACAGCACCCCCGGTGAAGGCAGCACCTTCACGGTTCGACTGCCGCGCAGCGGGGAGTGAGGAACATCAACAGCTATGGTGAGGATTTCGGCCGGATAGGAGCCGAATAGGCCACGCCAGGCGACGTGTCAGTCTATTCCTTACAGGCTCCTAGTGTGGGGACACGGAAATTGGTTTCATAAGTCGAGCATCGTGTGACAGATGCGAGGCGTCGCGAAGCGGAGCAATAGCAGCGCTATTGTGAGCGGAGCGCAACGAAGCAGATGCCATGCGAGGCGAAGACTTATGGGAGTTATTTATGGGTCACCACACTAGGCGACGTCGTCACCGGGCGCCTCTGTCTTGCCATTTTCGATCAGGCTCGTTATATTTTCTGCCATGCCAACGGTACTCGTCTATGTCGACTTCCTGATCGCGCCTCATGCTCAGGTGCTGGCTGGGCTTGAACAGTATCGACAACAACATGGCCTGAACTGGTCGATTGATGTGAGGACGCGCAGTTCGCACCCGCCTCAGCCAAGCCCCGATGCCCATGTCCTGACGATCCATCGCCGCATGCTTGACTTCGTGAAGCCAGTCAGTCCAACACGACCGGCACTGTGCTTGTTTGGCAACTCAGACGCCGCCTGCCATTGCTGCATCACCCTGGATGGTGCAGCCTTTGGTGTATTGGCAGCTCGCCATTTCCGTGATCTGGGTCTGCGTCATGCCGCCTATATTCCCTCACACAACCCCAAGATACGCCAATCCCTGGCACCGTATTATACCAGCTTCCAAGAGGCCTGCGCCAGAAACGATATGGTCCTGGACATTCTGCCGTGCGGCTCTGATGACGGGGATGTCGCCCTGTTGTCGACCCTGCGCAGTCTGGCCAAGCCCCTGGGGATCTACTGTGCCACCGATGGCCAGGCGGCATGGCTTTTGGACCGATGTCTGGAGTCGAACATTGCGGTCCCCGATGATGTCGCCATCCTCGGCACCAGCGATCACCCCCATCATTGTGTGCGACGTCACCCGACCATCAGCAGCATCGCCTTCCCATGGTTCCTGATGGGGCATGCGCTGGGCCTGTCCCTACATCGACAGATGTCGGGCATAGCCCGGCCCGACCCCCTCCCCATGCACCCTGTGCGGGTCGTCGAGCGTGAATCGACCTGTTTCCTGCCGCCTGGTGATCCCTTGGTGGCGGCGGCGCTTTCCTGGCTGCAACAGCATCTGCGCAACCCCCAGCCGCTTGCCAACTGCGCTCAGGATCTCGCCTGTTCAGTGCCAACCCTCTCGCGCCGCTTCAGGGCCGTCCTCGGTACAAGCGTCAAGCAGGTCCATGCACGGTTGCGCCACCGTGAAGCGATGCGCTTGCTGACCAACAGCCGTCATGATCTGAGGACCATAGCCGAGGCCTGTGGATACGCAGATGTCGCGGCCTTGAGCGTGGCCTTCAAGCGGCTCAGCGGCTGGTCGCCTGGGCGCTGGCGGATGGCAGTACAAGCACCATCAGCCTAAAAACCGCAGTAGCACCCCATCTTCGTCGTTGCCTCCTCCTCATGTGCGCAAGCACACATCGTCGTCGGCGCCTAGAATCTGGGGCACTACTGCGATTTTTGCCGCTCACCTTTCAGGTGAGCGGCCTGTGCATCGTAAGTCTTCTTGAGAAGAGATGTTTATCGTGTTTTTCAGTATTCAACTGCGGTATCTAGGATCAGTGTGAATCGGCAACAGATGGGATGATCGCCGCGGTCCTGCTTGCCTTTGCTGCATCAGCCCATAGCGTGCCAGACCACGACGCGGAAGTGCGACACGGCGAGACGGCTTCCGGGTCTTTATATCACCTCCTGCAAGGAGCATCGCCATGACCATTACGACTGCCGACAAGGCCCAGATCATCAAGGAACACGGTGCCCAGGACAAGGACACCGGTTCAAGTGCTGTCCAGGTTGCCCTGTTGACGGCCCGGATCAACGACCTCACCGAGCATCTCAAGGTCCACAAGAAGGACCATCATAGCCGCCGTGGTCTGCTGAAGATGGTGAGCCGCCGCTCACGTCTGCTCAAGTACATCGCCGGCACCGACATTGAGGCCTATCGCGCCCTCACCGACAAGCTCGGCATTCGCCAGAAGTACTGATCTGAGGCGCCCACGGGCCTTATCGTACCAGTCCTGTTCCTGCAGGACTGACAGCTGCGATGGGCCTGAAGATGGGCCGTGTACAGCATTCCATGCCCGTCCCTGGGACCGCCGGTTTCCAACCGGCCTCAGGAGATTGGCGCTGCTCCAGGTGACCATCCCCCAACCGACCTCGCCGTCATGGCCACGATAGCATGGCGCGTTCGATGGGGGGATGGGTGTTCGAGAAATGTCCTCGCCCCTGTGCCGGTAGAAAACCGGCAGCCCAGGAACAGGCGTGCCCGGCAGCCTGCCGGCTCTTGAACGCGGCTTGCATTATCACGCAGCATTGCCACCCTGTCTGCCGCTGACCACAGACGGCATCCGTCCACGTCGCCTCTCCACACGAACGCCGCGCCGGCCGAGCAGCCCCTGAACGCGACCTTCCTGTGGATAGGTCCCTGCGATGGATGTCACACTGCATTCATGAACAAGACGACGGCCGGTCAGCCCGTTGTCTGCATCCCGCATGAGGATCCCCATGTCTTTTGACACCCAACGGGCCGCGCTTGGCATGACCAAGCAGACGGTCGAGATCGCCGTCGGCGAATCCACCATCATCCTTGAGACCGGCTATATGGCCAAGCAGGCCGCCGGTTCGATCGTCGCCCGCCAGGGCGATACCATGGTCCTGACCACCGTTTGTGACGGCGACCCCCGTCCCGGTGGCGACTTCTTCCCCTTGATGGTCGACTATCGCGAAAAGGGCTATGCCGCAGGGCGCATCCCCGGCAACTTCTTCCGCCGCGAAGCCCGCCCCACCGACGATGAGACCCTGACCGCCCGTCTGACCGATCGCCCTCTGCGGCCCCTGTTCCCCAAGGGCTACCTGCGCGACACCAACATCACCTCCTGGGTCATCAGCTTCGATCAGGAGCATGAGGCCAACGTCCTGTCGATGAATGCCGCCTCGGCAGCCCTGCACCTCTCGCCGCTGCCCTTCGGCGGCCCCATCGGAGCGGTGCGCATGGCCCTGATCGAGGGTCAACTGATCGTCAATCCGACCATCGCCCAACGGGCCGTCAGCGACCTGGATCTGGTCGTGGCCGGGACCGCCGACGCCATCACCATGGTCGAGGCCGGAGCCAACGAGGTCGACGAGGCGACCATGGTCCAGGCCCTGATGCAGGCCCACGCCGAGATCAAGCGCATCTGCGCTGCCATCGAGGAACTGCGCCAGAAGGCCGGCAAGCCCAAGATCCCGTTCACCGAGCCGCCGGCCAATCCCCTGGTTGATCAGATCGTCGCCAGCCATCGCCAGCAGATCACCGAAGCCCTGCTGACCACCGGCAAGTTCGCCCGCAGCGCCGCCGTCAAGGCCGTGCGCAGCAGTGTCGTCGAAGCCCTGGCCGATCAGGATCCGGAGACGGTCAAGAGCGCCTTCGGTGAGGCCAAGGACATCATCTTCCGCCAGATGGTCATCAAGGGCCAGCGGGTCGATGGCCGCGACACCCGCACCGTGCGGCCGATCGTCATTGATCTCGACGTCCTGCCCCGGGCCCATGGCTCGGTGCTGTTCACCCGCGGCGAGACCCAGGCCCTGGTCAGCGCCACCCTGGGCACCGGTGACGACGAGCAGATGATCGAGAGCCTGGGCGCCAAGCGCTGGGACCGCTTCCTGCTGCACTACAATTTCCCCAACTTCTCGGTTGGCGAGTGTGGCGGCCGGCCCGGCCCTGGTCGGCGTGAGATCGGTCACGGCGCCCTGGCCAAGCGCGCCATCATGCCGATCCTGCCCGATCGCGACGTCTGGCCCTACACCATCCGGGCGGTGTCCGACATCACCGAGTCCAACGGTTCCTCGTCGATGGCCTCGACCTGCGGCACCTCCCTGTCCCTGATGGCCGCCGGGGTGCCGATCAAGGCCCCGGTCGCCGGCATCGCCATGGGTCTGGTCCAGGAAGGCGCGGACTACGCCATCCTCACCGACATCCTCGGCGATGAGGACCACTACGGCGACATGGATTTCAAGGTCTGTGGCACCACCACCGGCATCACCGCCCTGCAGATGGACATCAAGATCGACGGCCTGTCGGCCGAACTGCTGGGCGAGGCCCTGGAGCAGGCCCGCCAGGGTCGTCTGCACATCCTGGAGGTCATGAACCAGGCCATCGACGCCGCCCGCGACAGCATCAGCCCCTACGCTCCCCAGATCGTCCAGGTCCAGATCGACCCCGAGTTCATCGGCAAGATCATCGGCAAGGGCGGTGAGACCATCCGCCGCATCCAGGAGGAGACCGGAGCCTCGCTGAACATCGATGACGACGGTATCATCACCATCGCCTCGCCCGACCTGACCTCGATCGAGAAGGCCAGAGGCTGGATCAGCGACCTCACCGAACTGCCCGAAGAGGGCAAGGTCTACACCGGCACCATCACCTCGGTGGCCGACTTCGGCGCCTTCGTCGAATTCATCCCCGGCACCGAAGGCCTGGTCCACATCTCCGAATGGGACTGGAAGCGCACCGCCAGCATGGAAGGCGTGGCCACCAAGGGCGACAAGCTGGAGGTCAAGCTGATCGAGGTCGACGCCCGCACCGGGCGCTTCCGCCTCAGCCGCAAGGCCCTGCTGCCGCCGCCCAGCCCGGAAGAGATGGCGGCCATCGAAGCCGAGGCCGCCAAGCATCGGCCCAGTGGCGACCGGCCCCGGCGCGATGATCGTCGCGGTGGCGACCGTCGTGGTGGTGATCGGCGTGGCGGCCGCGATGATCGCGGCCC